>JAYVLW010000517.1:0-9272 GCA_043759315.1 Myxococcales bacterium | reverse complement strand
CGTCTCCCGCGTCCGGATGGCGCGGCCGAGTCGCATCGCGGTCACGATGCCCGCCGAGCTGACGACGATCGGTTACGACCTGGCAAGCCTTCTGGCCGCGCTGCGCGACTGGCCGATGCGTCTGGACGGCAATGCGGTATCGGACCGGCTGTTCGATCTCGCCACGCTCGTCCAGACCACGCACGCCGCGGGCCTGCAAGACTTGGCGATCTCAGCCGAGGCCATGCCCACGCACGCTGAGCTCAGCGTGTTTGCGGGCTCGCTGCACGGCGCGGGTGCCGCAGCTTCGAGCGTGGACGCCGCGCTCGTCACCGAACTCGCGGCACTGCGTCTCAAGCAAGGCCCGCGCGAGCCCGCGCCGACAGTGACTGCGCTGGAGCTGCCGTATCGCGTCGTCACGTCGCCTCTGGCGCCGGCACGATGGCGCCACGCGATCGCGCCCGTCACGCGTGGCGCGCACACCGAGCTCTGGCACACCCGTCTTGGCGAAAACACGTCGGAGGCGGGTCCGGACGCGGCGACCCGTATCCGCGCGCTGTGGTCGCCCGACTATCGGCCCCAAGACAAGCAGAGCGAGCTGATCGCCATCCTGAACGCGCCGCCTCCGTTGACCGACCCGCCGACGCCGAACCCGAATCTCATCCGGATGAGCCTCGATCCGCTCGATCGCTCGATGCTGGTCACGGCGATGTCCGGCTTCGACGAATCGCTGAAAGGCGGCGCCGACTATCATCCGCTCTCGAGCGAAGCGAAGCGGCTCCACCTGTCGTCACTCGGTGCGCTGCTCGATGCGGAGGGAAGCTGGCCGAAGACGCCCGAACACATCGACCTGCAGCAGTGGAGGCACGTAGCAACGCTGGGACGCGACCAGTACGTGCGCGTGGTGTATGCGGGCTACCTGTGGCCGTTCGGACATGCGGCGTCACTCATCAAAGTGTCGGAGCGGAAGTTTGAGTCGCTCGATGGAGACCGCACGCAGCGTGTCGCGCTGCTGCGCCAGCGGTTCTTCGTCGCGGTGCGCGAGCCGGTGCGCACTTACAGCGGCGCGAATCACACGTTCAAGGGGCGCAATTTCCCGTTCACGCGCATCGAGCTGTTGACCCGGGTCACGCCGGACCTGAGCGATCCTGGCCAGGGCGACAGCGCACTGCAGCCGGCCCCATCGACCACTCTTTACGGTGGCGATCTCGCGCGGCGCATGCTGTTCTGGCCGATGGTTCCCGCAGGCGCCAAGCCTGCCGATGTGCCTTTCGAAATTGCGGCGACGGATATCTCCGGATTACACACGACGTTCTCGATGCCGTTGCTGTTCGTCGGCAAGCTCGCCGAGCAGAAATCAGCCGCTGTGTGCAAGTCGTACAACGCGACACCCGCTTTCCCGCGGCGGCGCGCCGACACCGGCGGTGCGATCGTCACGTATGCGCCGCCGGACCCCGCGGACAAGGGCGACCCGAAGTTGCCGACGCGCACGATCACCTTCGCGGCGGCATCGCTGCTGCCCGACGCGATCGATCCGGCGGTGTATCCGGAAATCGATGTTGCCGAAGTCGGCATCAAGCCGATCCAGAAGCTGCTCGGCCAGCACGATTTCATCACCGAGGTTGCCTATCCTGATTTCTACAAGTTGCACGGCTTCGACGCTTTGCAGAACAAGGGCCAGGTCTTTCTCAAGCTGACGAAGGCGAAGGACCTGTCCTTCGGCGGCTCGGCGAAGGAGGCGAAAAGCGATTCGCTCGGCGCGCTGGCGACGCCGAAGATGAGCCTGCTCGGCCTGTCGAAGATCCTCGGGCCCGTGTCCGGAGACAACGCCGCCACTCCGGATCTCGTCGAAACCAACCTGGACAAGATCAAGGGCGGGACATTCGATCCCGCGAGCTTTTTCAAGGACGCGACCTTGCTCGGCGGCATCAAGCTGGCCGAGATCCTGCCGGGCACCAACAACCTGAGCGGTTCCGACGTACCGAAGATGGTGGCGCGCGACTTCCCCGATCATGTCGAAGCGAGCTTCACGTGGTCGGGCGATGTCACCAAGATCGACAAGCTCAAGCTCATGATCCCGCGCGCGGACCCGGGCAAGCCGCCAACCCGTCTGACGATGAGCGGCGTCGTGCGCACACCGCACGATGCGGCACAGCCGCCGAGCCAGGAAGCCACGGCGAAGCTCACCAACTTCAAGGTGAACCTGTTCGGATTCATTATTTTGTGGTTCGAAGAGATCACGTTCGAGGTTAAGAACGGCAGCAAGCCCGACGTCAGCGTGCGCCTGCACGAGGGCGAGGAGGCGGTGTCTTTCGGCGGGCCGCTCGAGTTCGTCAACGAGATCAGGCGCTTCATCCCCGGCAACGGTTTCTCCGATCCTCCGGGACTAAGCGTAACGCCGAGCGGCCTCAGCGCCTCGTATTCGCTCAACCTTCCCGCGGTCGGGGTGGGCGTATTCGCGCTCACCAACGCTTCGTTGGGTGCTGCGTTCAACCTTCCGTTCGACTCGCGGCCGGCGTCGGTCAAATTCAACTTCTCGACGCGCGAGCATCCGTTCAGCATCACCGTTTCGCTGCTCGGCGGCGGCGGCTTCTTCGCCATCGGCGTATCGGCGCGCGGCGTGAACGAGATCGAGGCCGCGCTCGAGTTTGGCGCTGCCATCGTCATCAATCTCGGTGTCGCCTCCGGCACCGTCGAAGTCAAGGCCGGCGTTTATTTCCACTGGCTCGAAGTCATTCCCGACCAGGGCTCCGTCGAGCTCGCGGGCTACGTCCGCATCTATGGCGAGCTGACGGTGCTCGCGCTCGTGTCGGTGTCGCTGACCTTCCTTTTGCAGCTCGGCTTCCTCAAGGAAGGCGGTCATACCGTCGTCTACGGCGAAGCCACGCTCACCGTCGAGATCGAGATCCTGATGTTCAGCGCCGAGGTGTCGGTCAAATGTCGACGCGAGTTCAGCGGGGGCGACGCCGATCCGCGGTTCATCGATCTCGTGCCCACGCCGCAGCTTTGGGCCGTGTACTGCGACGCGTTCGCGGATGAGGCCGTGTGATGGCGCGCCAATCATTGATCTGGACCGCGCTCCCCAACGGCTTCACCGCCGATCGCACGGGGCTGCGCCTGTCGGTGATGCTGTCACCGCGGCTCGATCCGCAGACTGCGCTTGGGCTGAGCAAGCTCGGTGTGTTCTTTCCCGACTGGGAGGATTGGCCGCAAACGCTTTCGAACGCTCGCTTCGAAGTCCACTACAACGGCAGCGTGGTATCGATCCCTGCGACGACGCTCGCGGGGCCGAATCGAGTCGACTCGAGCGTCGGCGTCGCCGATTCCGCGGTGTGGAAGGCGCTCTTCGAAGCGACGACCCCCGTCAAGGGCTTCAAGTACACCGATCTTTCACCGTCCGTGCTGCTCTCCTATGACGCCGTGGCCATGGCGAAAGGGATCGAGGACCTGTATCGCGATCTTGCCCGCGCGGCGATTGATCGCATGCCGCGGGTGACCGAGCTGATCGAGACCGAGGGCTGGCGCGCGTTCATCGGCGCGGTCAAGGCGCTGGACGAGTCGTCGATCGACAGGCATACGGGACTGCGCGATCCTCGCCTTCAATTCAATGCACTTCGCGACGCAGTTCACCGCGTTGGGCTCAACGGAACCGACCCGCTCACCCGCTTTCAGCTGTTTCACACGCCGCCGTCGGCGAGCGTCGTCAAGCATCAAGCACGCACGGACGACGCACGCATCGACACCCGCTGGCGCGAGCACCGTAAGATGGATCTGCCCAAGCGCGAAGCGATAAGCGAGACGATCGACTTCCATCAGATCGTCGCTGCCATGGGGTCGTATCCGACGCTGCTGCGGCGCCTGGGCCTGGTGGTGGATCTCGTCATCGCACCCGGCGGGTTCGCACCGGCGGCGGCGGGGGACCTTTCCGTCAAAGTCCTATTCCCTGCCGGCACCCTCCAGGTTGCGCGTACCAAGGATGGCGCGCCCGCAACGCTCACACGATTGTCGGCGACGCACTTCGATGCCGTACCCGACGACACGGCCGACAACGTCATCGCGGACGGCTTGCTCGCGCTCAATCCCGCCCGCTATCGGTTGTTGCAGGTCGACGTCGATGGCGCGGGCCTGAAGGTGATGAACTTCGCGCGCTCGATGGGCCGGCGATTCAATGTGGAAACGCGCGTCGATCCGGTGACGCGACACGAAGACGAGGTCGGTGCGCCGTCGCTCAGAACTGCCGGGCTGATGCTGGTGCAAACGGATCGTGCCGGCACGCTGTCGAGCCGGTTCAGCTCGAACAAGACGCGCAACGGACAACTCGAGTCGCAGCTGGCCGGCGGGGCCGCGACGGCGAAGCTGCACACGCAGGATCTCATCCGCGGCTATCGCATCGACATCTGGGACTCGGTGACGCTGCGCTGGCAATCCTTGTGCCGGCGCACTGCGCAATACGTGCTGGGCGATGCCGCGGTCGCCGTCGACGTGGCGCCCGAGGAAGAGAGCACGGTGCGGCTCGCCGCCACGCGCTCCAGCGACGACACGACCAACAAAGACATCCTCTACCTGCACGAGGCGCTGGTGTCATGGAGCGGCTGGAGCCTGGCGGCGCGTCCGCCGGGACGAGCCATCCGCATCGACGACACCGTGGACAAGTCACGCGACGACAGCGAAGCGGAGGCGCCGCCCGGCATCAAGTTCAAGTCGTCGTTTGCGCCCGTCAAGGGATCCTTGCCGCGCCTGCGGTTTGGACGTGCGTATTGGATTCGCGCGCGGGCCGTCGATATCGCGGGCAATTCGCTCGCTCCGCAGGCCAACGACTTCAGCAACGAGCAACCTGCGCTCCACGCCCGCCCGTATTTGCGCTACGAGCCGGTCGCAGCGCCCGTGGTCGCGCTGCGCTCTGTATCGGGAGCCATCGAGCGGCCGCTGGAAGGCGAGTCGATGAACCGAGTCGCCATCTTGAGCTTCAACGACACCCCTGCCGACAACCTCGTTCCCACCACTCGTGTCGCGCACCGCGTCTTCGCGCCACCGCAGGTGAGCGTGCGCGAAGCGGAGCAGCACGGCGTGCTCGAGGCCGCAGGCAAGGTCGACGCCGGTTTGTTCGACCTGCTCGCCAATCAGAAGGATATCGATCCGCACGACCCGTCGGCGGCGATCCGTGAAGAGAAGTTGCCGACGCAGGGGTCGCTAGACACCGCGCCCTCGAACACGACATTCGCCGTCTACGAGCAAGGGCGCGCACTGACCTACCTGCCGGATCCGCTGGCGACCGAAGTCGCCGTGCGCGTGTTCGATCACCCGAACATCGCGGACACCGACATCATTCGCATTCCCCTGTATGCGATCGGAAAGTGGCCCGACGCACGGCCCTTCGAGATCGAGGTTTACGACGACCCCAACGAGGCGCCGTATTACGACGCCGCGGCGCATCGGCTGCGTATGCCGCTACCCAAGGCGGTGCGTGCCAAGCTGCGCCTGTCGATGACGCTCACAACCGACGCGCTGGCGCTGCTGGGCGTCTACCAATGGCTCGTGCCGGCCGACCAGACCGCGCAGCGCGGACGCGCGCTTTCCGGCCAGCACTGGATGCTCACCCCGTGGACGAACGTCGAGGTGGTGCATGCCGTGCAGCGCCCGCTGCTCGATCCCCAGTTCATGACGCTATCGATACCCGACCGAGGGATCGGCCAAACGTCGGCGTTGCCGTCGGCGCAGGTACGTTGCAGCATCGACAGCACGGATCGGCTCGATCTGTACGGCGAGTGGCATGAGCCCATCGACGATCCGTCCAAGGACGGCAGTGGCCCCGGCGATCGTCAACGGCGCGATGTGGCCTTTCAGGTGAAAGTCACCGGGCCCAAACAGTACGCAGGGACCAGTGGTGTGGCGCCCGGAGCGCCCGAGCACAGCATCGCGGCGACAGCGGACCTGATCACCATCAATCCCAACCAGGACGGCATCGCGATCAAGGCGCACGAGTTTCACGACACCCGTTACCGCCGCATCGAATACTGGTTCGACGCGACGTCGCGCTTTCGCGAGTTCCTTCCCGGCCAGCTGCTGACCACGCTCGGAGGCGGCGAACGCAAGCCCACCGACGCGAACATCAAGGTCACCGGACCGCGCCAGGTCACGTGGATTCCAAACGCCGCGCCGCCACCGGCGCCCAAGGTGCTGTACGTCGTCCCGACCTTCGCGTGGCGCCGCGAAGTCGACGCGCACGGGATTCTTTCGAGCTGGCGGCGCGGCGGCGGATTGCGCGTGTACATGGATCGTGGTTGGAACGCCTCGGGCTACGGTGAAATGCTCGGCGTGATCCTGCCGCCGAAGGGGTTTGCCGACGATCCCGACACTGCTCCGGCCGGGGCACCGTACAAGAAGTACGTGACGCTGTGGGGCAACGATCCCATCTGGGACTCCGCATTCGTGCCGGGATTAGCGCCGACGCTCGCCCGTTTCCCGCTTGCGCGTACCGCGCCCGATCCGACGGGCGCCTGGCTTCCTCCCAATGCTCCGTCCAACGAGAGCGATCAGCGGCCAGGATCGTTTGCGATCAGCTCGCTTCCCACCTCTAAATTGCAAATCCGCGGTGGTGTCGTCGACGTCGCCCCGCACGACGTGTTCTACGACGAAACGCGGCAGCTCTGGTACTGCGATGTGGAAATCGAAACGGGCGCGGCGTACTTTCCCTTCATCCGCCTTGCGCTGGCACGTTATCAGCCTACCTCCAGCCCCCGCGCTCACCTTTCGAGCATCGTGCTGAGCGACATCATTGCGATTGCACCGGACCGTTGGCTCAACGTCACGCCGGCATCCGACGCCCGCTCCGCGCGCGTCGCGCTGTTCGGTGTCGGCTACGATGAGTCGAGCGGTCATCGCGAGGCGTCGAAAGCGCCTTCCACCGTGCGGATCGACCCGGTGACGCGTCTCATCGAGATGGTAGCGCCGGCTTCCGTTTCGGGGCGAACTGTCGTCGAGGTGTCGCTCGAGCGCTTCGATCCTCGATGGGGTGAGGACTTCGGTTGGCAGCGTGTGGACAACGCGCTGGTCACGCAGCGATTGCCACACGAGTCGACGCCGGGCCTGGCAGCGGTGACGCTGCAGTCGCTGTTTGGCAGTGCCGCGGCAGCGGTGGATCACACGAAGGCAACGACGCCCGTGTCGCACCAGACCCAACTCACGCAAGGCCACATCAGCGACCGGTTGTCACTCTGGAATACGCTCTGGGAGGGTGATGTCGCACTGCCCGACGACGGCTCGCGCTATCGACTCGTCGTCACAGAGTACGAGGAATACCTGGTCGACGACACGCGACCCTACGATACGACGCCGACACAAAAAGGGAGACGAATCGTCTTCGTCGAGCACGTTGAGCTTTGGTGACCTCGAGCTTTACCAGGCAGTACGCACAGCCCTGCCAAGTGCGGATATACGTGGTGTCGATCAGCTCCGAGGCTTGCTTGTCGGGCTTGGGACGACATCAGCGACGAGAACCGTCGCGACACTGCGCGAAGTTTTCAACTTCATGAAGACACGGAGTTCCGATGAATAGCATGGTTGTGTCGTACATACTAACTTGCAACACTCCTGCCCAGTTGGAAGCCTTCTTGGCCTCAGCAGTAGCCGCGCAATGTGGCTTGGAACGATATCCGGCCATTGTTGTTAACCAAAGCAGTTCCTCCCGGTGTGATGACGGCTATCAGCAGATTTGTGAGCAGTACCGCGTCGCCCATGTTCGAACCAGCAATGCCGGAGCCTCGGGAGGCCGCGCCAAATGCGCCAGACACTTTCAGCAATCGCCAGCGAGCATGATGTTCTACTTTGAGGACGACATTCTCTTTCATCCCCAGCGCGATCCCCCTGGGCGATGCCGGTTTGGTTTCCCCAATTTCGTCCGCGACGTTCTGTCCCATGCGGTACGAATCGTTGTCGAAGAAGACTTGGCCTATCTTAAATTCAATTTTCACGAACTATGGTTCGACCATTCTCGAAACTTTACTACCCAAGTCCCCAGTTTCTTCGAAAAGTTGAGCGTCCTTGGTGAAGCGGCCTATTTCGTAGGAGATGTGTATTATTCGAACTGGCCCATGTTGATCACGCAGGCCGCCAGCCAAGCAATCTTCTCTGCCGGTGAAGTTCTGATGACCGAAGGGACATATATGCAACGCGCTCAGGAGTTGCGAGAGCGAGGAGAGCTTCGGACCGGCGTTCTATGTGCTTGGCCAATGGGTCACGATCGTCGCTTTGATCGAGGAACGAAAATCGATCACGTCGGTGTGGAAGAATTTGCTCAGCATGAATGGAAGTGGCTCTCGCTGGGACCTTTCACGGAACCTATTGACGGGACGGTCGCGTGAACGCACCGAAAACATCCGTGCTAATTGGCTGTTACGGAGACTTCCCCGATTATTCTTTGCGGGCCGTCGAGTCAGTGCTGGATGGTTGTCGCGAGCAGGAATATGAACTCCTGGTCGGGTGTAACAGCTGCTGTGCCAGCACTATCAAGGCTCTTCGGTTACTGGCCGATAGCGGAAAGATCGACGCTCTCATTGAGAGTCGGAGAAATCTAAATAAGGATCGCATGATGCGGCTCTTGATCGACTTGGCCGCCCATCCGTATGTCCTGTGGATTGATGACGATTCGCATGTGTTGCCCGGTTGGGCAGAACTCCTGCAGGAATTCATCTCACGATGCGCGCCCTTTGATTGTGCTGGGCACATCTTTTATTGGCATAAAGACGATGAATACCGAGCCTTTCTGAGGCAGCGCCCCTGGTATCTCGGGGAAAATGCCTACCTAAAGATTCCAGATCATCAGCAGCGGACTTGGTTTGCAACTGGTGGCTTCTTCTTGGCGCGAACAGAATTTCTCCGGAAACACGATTTTCCTGATCGGGGAATGCTAAAACGCCACGATGACATCCTCTTGGGCGATCTTATTAGCCAACATAACGGCCGACTGATTCCATTCGACGAAAAGATCATGGAGGTGGTTCGGATCAGCGATGGGGATCGTCGGGGAATAGGTGAGGAGGGGTACAGATCATTGGCTTAAGTAATGGATATTGCATTACTGTAGAACGAAGTAAGTAGTTGATGCATCCCGAGCAGCGGGAACTCGCCGTTACCATGAATCGCATGCGCTGCAAGTCGACTGATGGCCAGTCCTGGACCACAGTGTGGGTACGCGAGTTGCGTGAGCGCCTTGGATTCGCCGCATTCGATCCGACGTTCTCTCGTGGCGAGACGATCAGTATCGACGAGACGGGTGCATTTAAACAAACGGCGCA
>JAYVLW010000516.1:0-17043 GCA_043759315.1 Myxococcales bacterium | reverse complement strand
CGGTGATGATCGAAGCGCTCGAGACGATCCAGTACGTCGCGAACACGGACTGCAGCATCCTGATCACCGGCGAGACCGGCACCGGCAAGGAGTTGTTCGCCCGCGCGGCGCACCGCGCGTCGTCTCGCCGCGGTCGCCCGTTCATCCCCGTGAACTGCGCGGCCATCCCCGAGACGCTCCTCGAGACCGAGCTGTTCGGCCACGTGAAGGGCGCGTTCACGGGCGCGAACAACGCGCGTCCGGGCCGCTTCATGTCGGCGAACGAGGGCACCATCTTCCTCGACGAGATCGGTGACCTGCCGCTCGCCGCGCAGGCGAAGCTGCTGCGCGTGCTCGAGGAGCGCACGGTGTGCCCTGTCGGTTCGGACACCGAAGTTCATGTCGACGTTCGCGTCATCGCCGCCACGCACCACAACCTCGAGCAGATGGTCGCCGAAGGCAAGTTCCGCGCGGATCTCTACTTCCGCCTCGCGGTCGTTCCGGTCACGCTGCCCGCGCTCCGCGAGCGCCACGACGACATCATCACGATCGCCGAGCTCTGCATCGCGAAGGTTCGCGAGCGCATCGGCCGCAACGTCGAGGGCCTCGACGAGTCGGGCAAGGCCGCGCTGTGCGCGTATCACTGGCCGGGCAACGTCCGCGAGCTCTCGCACCTGATCGAGCGCGCGGTCCTCCTCGCCAAGCGCTCGCGGCTCGGCGCCGCGGACCTCCAGATCCCCGGCCAGAAGGTGAGGTTCGCGCGCAACTCGGAGATCACCTCGACCGGGATCCCGCAGCCCACCATGGCGATCGGCACCGGCTCGATGCCCAAGATGTCGATCCCGGAGCTGGCAGGCGGCGACACCCTCGATCTGCGCGCGGCCCTCGAGCAGCTCGAGCGCGACCTGATCGACCGCGCACTCACCAAGTCCGGCGGCAATCGCACCGAGGCGGCCGCGCTCCTCGGTCTCAACCGCACCACCCTCGTCGAGAAGCTCCGCAAGTACGCGGCGTAGTTCCGACGCCAAGTCTCGAGAACGGGGACCTCATTTGAATCCGGTGGCGTCGATCTCGTGGCGCTGCAGCAGGCGGCGGAAGTTGGTTCGATCGATCCCCGCGAGCCGCGCCGCCTCCGAGATCGAGCCTTTCGCGATCCACATCACGCGCACCAGATAATCGCGCTCGAACGCGGCGGCCGCGCGCTTCTTGCCTTCGGCGAGAGACACGATCTCCTCGTCGTCCCGGAGGAAGATCGGACGCGTGCCCTTCGCGCGCGGCATGATGTTCTTCGGTAACGCCTCGGCGCCGATCTCGTTCCCGGTGTGCATCGCGATCGCATGGAGCATCGCATTCTCGAGCTCGCGCACGTTCCCGGGCCACTTGTACGAGTTCAGCGCCTCGAGCGCATCGGAGGTGAGCGCGATCGGCTCCTTCGCGTGCTTGGTCAGGAAGTGCGCGGCCAGCAGCGGAAGATCGTCGAGCCGGTCGCGGAGCGGCGGGACCGGCACCGTCACCACGTTGAGCCGGAACAGGAGATCCTGGCGGAACCGGCCCTCGGCGACCGCAGCCTCGAGATCCACGTTCGTCGCCGCGACGACACGCACATCGACCGAGCGAATGCCGGTCGACCCGACCGGGCGGACCTCGCCCTCCTGGAGCACGCGGAGGAGCCGACCTTGCACGGCCATCGGCATGTCGCCGATCTCGTCGAGGAACAGCGTGCCCTTGTCGGCCTCGACAAACACGCCGGGGCGCTCCGACGTGGCACCCGTGAACGAGCCCTTGGCGTGGCCGAACAGCTCCGAATCGATCAATGTGTCGGGGATGGCACCGCAGTTGAGGGCGATGAACGGGCGACCCGCCCGATGGCCGCGCTCGTGGAGGGCGCGCGCGATCAGCTCCTTGCCGGTGCCGCTCTCTCCGCGGATCAAGATCGACACGTCCTGGTTCGCGAGGCGCCCGATCCCGGCGCGCAGCGTGCGAATGGGGGCGGAGACGCCGACCAGCAGCTTGTCGGACTCCTCTCCGGTGTCCCGCTGGGCGCTATGGGCGCGGAGGCGGGCGTAGCGCCCGGCGGACTCCACGATCGCCATCAGCTCGACGGGCCGGAACGGCTTGGTGAGGTAATAGAACGCGCCGGCGCGCATGCACGCCGTCGCGGTGCGCGCGCTGTCGTCGCCGGTGAGCATGATCACGGAGGCGAGCGAGCTGCTCTGCCGGAACCTCTCGAGCACCTCGATGCCGCTCATGTTGGGCAAGTTGACGTCGAGTAGCACCACGTCCCATGGCGACTCCCGGAGATCGAGTCGGGTCATCACCCACAGCGGATCGGCGGTCATCTCGACCGTGTGGTCACTCCCCTCGAGCTTGCGCGCGATCGCCTTCGCCACTTCGAGGTCGTCCTCGACGACGAGCAGGTGAAGGTTGTTGTGCCCGTCCACGAGAGTCCAGAGATAACCACGCTCGGTTGTTGTGGTCTACCTCCGCCCACCCACCTCTCATGGCTGCTTCGTCGGCCGCAGGTCGCCGAGGGGGGATGCCGCATTTGGCCGCACCCTCACCGGCACCCCACCTTGCACGGCGTCGATGTCGATCGGCGACGCAGAGTCCGCGTCGCCGAGGATGATGACGGGCCGGGCCTCGTTGACATTGAAGGTCAGGGGATAGTGAGCGATCGTCTGGTCGTCGGCGTTCTTCGTGAAATCGGGGAACGGCACCGTCAGACCGTAGGCGGCCTCCGCGAGGCAAGCCTCGAACGCCTGGCTGACGATGCCGGTCAGGTTGACCTGCGTCACCTCCCCGCGCCCCATCCGGAGCTCGAACAGCACGGTGCCGGAGAGCCTGGAGTCGGTGCCGAGCGCGCGCTGGTAGCAGGCAAACGCCTTGGGTTGCAGCTGGTCGCGGAACAGCCGCTCGAGCGTGAGCTTCGAGATCGACGACGGGTTCACCATCACCGCGGCCGGCGAGCCAGCGCCGAACCCGCGCGGGTTCGGATCATCGGCGAGGGTGACCCGCTCGTAGGGGCCGCCGCCCTGGACCATCGCACGGCGGCTCTTCGCGACCTTGCCCTGCGAGCTGAGCACTGCATACGCGAGGTCATCGCGCGCGAACGGATGCGCCGCGAGCGCTCTGCGTGCAAGCTGCGCGGAGCGCTCGCGCTCGTCCTCGTCATCCGGGCGCGTCGTGAACGCGGGGCGATCTGGAGCGATGGCCGCGAGCGCGACCGTGGCGACCGGTGCCGCGGGGCCGGTGCGCGGCGCGATCTTGATCGACGAGTCACCGTGACCGGTGAGCACGAGCTTCGCGAGGCTGCCCCGGTGGATCAGCGTGCGGGTGAACCCGCTGCCGGATCGCACGCTGGCGGGGATCTCGAGGCCGGGCATCGCGAGCTCGAGCCACGACGGACGCAGCCACTCGTCCACGATCTGCAGTGCGTCGTCGATCTCGTCGACGGCAAGCTCCACCAGCGCGCCGCCGTAGAGGTTGACCGGCGAGCGCAGCGCCGCGACATCCGGGCTCTTCGTATCGGCAGGATCGAGCACGACCGCGATCACGTCGACGGTGCTGGTCTTGAGGTCGAGCGCGCGCGTCAGCTCGGAGCCGGACACATCGCCGAGCACGCCGTCGCTCAGCACGATCACCAAGGTCTGGGCCCGCCCGCCATCGGTGATCGCCGCGCGCGCGAGCTCGAACGCGCTGGTCAGCGAGCTTCCGTTGCTCGGGACGTGCTGCGTCACCGCCGCTTGCAGCGCGGCGATCGTCGTCGGGGTCTCTGCCTTCCAGGTCTTGAACACGCGCTCGGCGGTGCGGTCATAGATGATGCCCTCGATCTCGACCCCCGCCGGCAACGCGCTCGCGATCGTGCCGAGCACCTTGCTGACGTTGCCGCGTCCGACCAGCTCCATGCTGCGCGATCCATCGATCACGAACAGCGCGCGACGCGCCTGCGCCGTGGTGGTCTTGATCGGCGGCGCGACGACGGTGACGAGCGTCGCGGACCATCCGTCGATGACCGGCTGCGACTGCGTCCACACGAGCGGCTGGCGACCGGCGATCTCGAGCGTGGCGTCGATCGCGACGTCGACATCGTCGACCACGAACGATGCCGAGGTCTTCGCGGTCACCGCTTTGCCGATCCGGAAGCCCGAGACCCGCGCACCCGGTCCGGCGCTCGCACGCACGACGCCGCGACACGCGGTCAGCTTGCCCTCGCCGGTACGGCCTGGGAGAACGACGCGGATCGCACCGCCGCGGATCTGGCCGACCATCGCGTAACGAGTGGTCAGCAGCACCTCGTGATCCGGTGCGATCGGCTGGACGCGGATCATGTACTGGGCGGAGGCCCCCGGCCCCTGGGCGGTCAACAGCGCGGGATCGATCCCGATCACCGGGCGTGCGTCGAGATCGACGGTGGTGAACGCGCCGGGGATCGCGAGCGCTTGCTCGGACCCGCGCTCGCCCTTGAACGTGAAGCCGGTGACCGTGGCGCCGGGCGGGAGATCGAACTCGTAGGTCGCGGCCATCTCCGTGGGGCCGGGATTGACGATGCGCTGACGGATCTCGACCTGGGCGAGCGCCCCGCGCAGATCGACGTCGATGTCGCAGGTGGCCTCGAACAGCTGTCGGGCGGGGGTCGCGCCCATGCTCGGGGCGTCCTCGTAGAGCGATGTCTCGGCCCATGCCACCTGTGCCGAAACCAAGAGCGCGGCGGTCGCGACGAGCTTCATGGTCGTTGGACAGCCACCCGGGGCTTTGGTTGCGGTCCCGACGGGGCTGCAGACAGAAGCGAAACAACTGTAGCTACTTGGGAATCCGTCGGGTCCAGGTGCGCGACTTGTCGCCCATCTGGAACTAGACAAAATGCCTAGTGGGTCGTAGGTTGAATTTGTGAACGACGCGCAGGCACTCGACGAAGCGAAGCGGCTGGCGCGGGGTGGGCAGGTGGCGTTTCGTGGGCACGCACTCGATCGGATGGAGGAGCGTGGCGCGACGACCTGATCATCATCACGATTTGGTAGTCGGTCACACAACGAACTGTGGAGATGAATATGAACAAGTGCACCAACTGCAAGAAGGAGAACACGCTGCGTCCGTACGAGGGGCCGGTGAAGATGCGCGGCGTCGAGGTCGTCGGGCGCGGCGAGCAGTGCACCAGCTGCAAGGATGTGGTGTTCCCGCTCGCCGACGTGCAGCGCCAGGAGCTGCAGGCGGCGACGAAGATCGTCGAGCGCGGTATTCGAGATGGGAAGGAGTTCCAGTTCGTGCGGAAGATGGCCGACCTGAAGGCCACAGAGCTCGCCGAGCTACTCGACGTCCGACCCGAGACGGTGTCGCGCTGGGAGCGCGGCGAGACGCCGATCGCGCTCGCGGCAGCGTTCGCGCTCGGCGAGCTCTACTCGCGGCCTCGAGTCGTGCGTAAGCAGCTCGAGGCGATTGGCGCGCGCGGCTAGGCATGGAATCACGCGGATCGTGGGTTCCTGTCACTTCACGAACGATCTCGCGTGCCTCGGGTCAACCGCCCTTCTCGGTTGCAGTTACAATGGGATCGGTGCAAGCGCCTGCCTCGCGACCTCGGATCGGTATCGTGCTGTCGGGAGGTGGGTCTCGGGGAGCGTACGAAGCCGGAATCATTCACTACATCCGTACGGATCTCGCGAAGCGAATGGGTCGGCACGTGCCGATCGACATCGTCAGCGGGACGTCGGTCGGTGCGATCAACGCGGCGTTCATCGCGGCGACGATGTCCGACCCCGACTCGCAGGCGGAGCAGATCAACACCGCGTGGCGCGCGCTCCGCCTCGAAGAGCTGATCAGCCTGCGTGCGAAGGACGTGCTGCGTGCGACGAAGCTGCTCCTCGGCGGTGATCCGCCGCCGCCGCCACCCGGCAGCTTCCGCTACGGCGGCCTCCTCGATACGAGCGGCCTCGAGCGGTTCGTCATCCGCACGATTCCGTGGCGCGGGATCGATCGCAGCCTGCGGGAGCGTCACCTGCACGCGATCAGCGTCTCGGCCACGCACGTCGGCACGGGGCACACGGTCGTGTTCCTGTCGAGCGCGGAGCCCGTGCCGCGCGAGTGGAGCCGGGATCCGTTCGTCCGGCACCGCGCCGCGCGGATCGGTCCGCGTCACGTGCTCGCGTCGGCGGCGATCCCGATGCTGTTCCCCGCGGTGAAGATCGGCGAGGAGTACTTCACCGATGGTGGCCTCCGGCAGAACACGCCGATGTCCCCGGCGATCCGGCTCGGCGCCGATCGCCTGCTCCTCATCTCGTTGCGCCACGTGGCCCCCGAGCCGAAGGAGATCCAGAAGGAGCGCACCGAGGCATATCCGAAGCCGCTGTTCCTCGCCGGCAAGGCGCTCAACGCGCTGCTGCTCGATCACACCGAGTACGACCTGCAACGCATGCAGCGGATCAACCTGATCCTCGAGGCGGGACACAGCTCGTTCGGCGACAAGTTCGAGCAGATGATGAACCACGAGCTCGTGCGCCTGCGCGGGGCACCGCTGCGGCGGATCCAGGCCGTGCACATCCGACCGTCCGAGGACATCGGCCGGCTCGCCGCGGAGTTCGTCGGCGCGGGCAGGATGAAGGTCAAGGGGCTGATCGCGCGCAAGTTGATCCAGCGGCTGTCCGAAGGGGAAGCGCGGCACGAGAGCGACCTGTTGTCGTATCTGCTGTTCGACGGCGACTTCGCGACCGAGCTGATCGAGCTGGGACGCCGCGATGCGGCGAAGAAGGAGGACGAGCTCGCCTCGCTGTTCGACGTGCTCTCGCACGTGCAATCGCCCGCGAGGTAGTACCTTCTCGGCATGCTCAGCCGACGCTCTCTGATCCTCGCCCTCGCAGCGCTCGTCGCCTGCGGCGGAGCGAAGCCGACCACCACGACGGGAACCGGAAGCAACGGCGGATCCGGAACCGTGGCGACTCCGGCCGGCGGTGGCATGGTTGCTCCGCCGGTGCCAGGGGCGCTGCCGCTGTGGCCGCTGGTCAAGAAGGGCGTCCTCCCGAACGGCCTCACCTACTACATCCTCAAGCACGGCAAGCCGGAGAACCGCGCGTTCCTCTGGCTCGCGGTCAACGCGGGCTCGATCCTGGAGGACGACGATCAGAACGGCCTCGCGCACTTCGATGAGCACATGGCGTTCAACGGGACGAAGCGGTTCCCGAAGGCCGACATCGTCAACTACCTCGAGACCATCGGCATGCGGTTCGGCGCGGATCTCAACGCCTACACGAACGCCGACCAGACCGTGTACCAGCTCGAGGTGCCCACGGATACGCCCGAGTTCGTCGGCAAGGGGCTCGACATCCTCCGCGACTGGGCGGGGAACGTCACCTACGATCCCGCGGAGGTCGAGAAGGAGCGTGGTGTGGTCCTCGAGGAGTGGCGCCTCGGCCGCGGTGCGTTCGAGCGTGTGCGCACGAAGACGGCGCCGATCGTCTACAAGGGCTCGCGCTACGCGATCCGCGACACGATCGGCGATCCGAACATCCTCAAGAAGGCGCCGCGCGACGCGCTCTATCGCTTCTACAAGGACTGGTACCGCCCGGACCTGATGGCCGTCGTGGCCGTCGGGGACATCGATCCCGCGAAGATGGAGAAGGAGATCATCGCGCGGTTCGGCGACTTGCCGCGGGCCGAGCGGCCCCGCGCGCGCCTCCACGGCGAGGTCCCGAAGGCGGACGGAACGCGGGTCGCGATCGTGACCGACAAGGAGCTGCCGTTCTCCCTCGTCGGCGTCTTCAACATGGTGGCGCACCGCCCCGAGGCAACGAGGCAGGACTTCCGCCGCATCGTCGCGGAGCAGCTCTACCAGGCGATCCTCAACGAGCGGCTCAACTCCGTGGGTCGGCGTCCCGATGCGCCGTTCGCAGGCGCCGGCGTGCAGATCGATAGCGACACGCGAGAGATCGACCAGTTCTCGCGCCAGGCGCAGGCCAAGAGCGGCAAGGAGGAAGACACGCTGCGCGCGCTGTTCACCGAGGTGCTGCGCGTCGAGAAGCACGGCTTCACCCAGTCCGAGGTCGATCGCGCGCGCGCGAACATCAAGCGCGCGGTCGAGGCAAACGCCGATGCCGAGGCCACCGCGGAGTCCTCGGACTACACGGCGGAGATCACCCGCAACTACTTCGAGGGCGAGTTCATGATCGGGCGGGCGGCCGAGCGCGACTTCACGCTCGAGTTCCTCCCGGAGATCACGGTCGCGGACCTCAACGCGCTCGCGAAGAGCTTCGGCGGCGCCGAGAACCGCGTGATCATGTTCGCCGGTCCCGAGGGCAAGCCGCTGCCCACGGACAAGCGCGTGCTCGAGATCGTCGCCGAGGTCGAGAAGAGCGCGATCGAACCGTGGCAGGACGCCGCCGTCTCCACCGCCCTGATCGCGCCCGGCAAGCAGCCGAAGCCCGGCAAGGTGACCAAGGAGAAGACGATCGATTCACTCGGGGTCACCGAGTGGACCCTGTCCAACGGCGTCACCGTGGTCTTGAAGCCCACGGCGTTCGAGGCGGACGCGATCGCGGTCTCCGGCGACTCCCCGGGCGGCCTCGCGATGGCCTCCGCGAAGCAGTGGCCCAATGCGCGGTTCGCCGATGACATCGCGGGCCTCGGCGGCGTCGGCGAGCTCGACGAGGAATCCCTCGACAAGGCCCTCGCGGGCAAGCGTGTCTCGGTCGCCGCCTCGATCGCCGAGACCACCGAGTCGGTCGACGGCAACGCCTCGGCACGCGACGCCGAGACCATGTTCCAGCTGATCTATCTGCGCATGACCTCGGCCCGGAAGGACGCCGAGGCGTTCGGCATCTGGAAGTCCACGCTCGCCGAGCAGCTCACGAACCGCCTCCGCGTGCCGGAGGTCCAGTTCGCGATCCAGTCCCAGGACGTGCTGTTCAAGGGCAACGCGCGTCGCAAGCCGCCCACCGCGGAAGACGTCGGCAAGGTCGATCAGGACAAGGCCCTCGCGTTCTACAAGGATCGCTTCGGCGACGCCTCCGACTTCACGTTCACGGTCGTCGGCGCGTTCGATCCGGCGAAGCTGAAGCCGCTCGTCGAGACCTACCTCGGCTCACTGCCGGCGAAGGGCCGCAAGGAGAAGGAGAAGGACCTCGGGATCAAGCGTGTCGGCGGCGTGGTGAAGAAGACGTGGAACCTCGGCAGCGAACCGAAGGCCCGCGTCGCCGTGTCGTTCATGGGCGATGAGGCGTGGTCGCGCGACAAGGAGCGCGACATGTTCATCCTCTCGTCCGTGATGTCGATCCGCCTCCGCGAGATCCTGCGCGAGGACATGGGCGGCGTCTACGGCGTCGGTGCCGGCGGCTCCCTCTCTCGCTCGCCGCACCAGGAGCGCACGTTCTCGCTGCAGTTCGGCTGCGCGCCGGATGCGGTCGACAAGCTGATCAAGGCGTCGTTCGACGAGTTCACCGCGATCTCGACCAAGGGCATCGGCGCCGACTACCTCGACAAGGTCAAGCAGGCGTTCCTGCGCGAGCGCGAGACCGCGATGAAGACCAACGGCTTCTGGGTCGACTGGCTCGCCTCGAGCTACCGATACAAGGAGGATCCCACGCTCATCCTCGACCCGACGAAGGTGATCGCGCGCATGACCTCCGAGAACGTCCAGGCCGCAGCGAAGCACTACATCGACTTCAAGGCGTACTACCAGGCCGTGCTCCTCCCGGCGGCTGCCACGGCACCGACGAAGCCGTGATCCGGGTCCACGCGCTCGGTGTGGGTGACACCTTCACCGAGCGACATCACACGCACGCGCTGCTCCTCGAGGCCGACGGATTTCGTCTCGCGATCGACTGCCCGGACTCCTACCGGCGTGTCCTGCGCGACGCGCGCGCGATCTCGGGCGCCACGCTCGATCTCGCGACGATCGACGACGTTCTCATCACGCATCTCCACGGCGACCACATGAACGGGCTCGAGGGCGTCGCGTTCTTCAAGCGCTTCGCCCAGCAGCGGCGGCTCGCGCTTCACACCATCGGCGCGGTTCGCGCCGACATCTGGGACCGGCGCCTCGTCGCAGGGATGAGCCGGTTGTGGGACGGCACGAAGTTCGTCGACCTCTCGTTCGACGACTACTTCGCGCACAGCGAGATCAGCCTCGACCACGCCACCACGATCGGGCCGTTCACGATCCGCGCTCGCCGCACCACCCATCACATTCCCACCAGCGCGCTCCTCGTCGAGCACGGCGGCCACTCGATCGGCATCTCGAGCGACACCGCCTTCGATCCCGCGCTGATCGCCTGGCTCGGCCAGGCCGACCTCGTCGTGCACGAGACCAACCACGGCCCAGCGCACACCGCCTACAAGGATCTGCTCACGGTCGAGCGCGGCATTCGCGACAAGATGCGCCTCATCCACTACCCCGACACCTTCGACATCGCGGCAAGCGAGATCGCCGTCCTGCGCGAAGGCGACGTGCTAGACGTCTGAGACGTGAGCGACCCCTATACCGAAGCGGAGCCGCCGGACCAGTCGCATCAGGAGCGCGGCGACCGGCGCCGGCTGGCGGTGCTGTGGCGGTTGATTCCACTGATCAGGCCGCACCGGGCGCGCTTCGTCCTCGCGGTGTGCACGCTGTTTGCCGCGTCGGGGATCACGCTGATCTACCCGTGGGCGGCGCGCGAAGCGATCGACGTCGGGATGGGGCAGACCACATCGCACGACCTCGACGTGATCGTGATGTTCCTGATCGGCGTGTTCCTGGTCAACGCGGTGCTGGTGTGGCTGCGCCACTACAGCATGAGCTGGCTCGGTGAGCGGGTGGTCGCGGATCTCCGCGCGCTGGTGTTCGACCGGATCATGACGCTGCCGCTGGCGTGGTTTCACGAGCGGCGGAGCGGCGAGCTGGTGGGGCGGCTGGCGAGCGACGTGACGGTGGTCGAGGGCGTGGTCGGCAGCGAGCTCTCGATGGCGCTCCGCAACTCGATCCAGATGCTCGGCGCGATGGTGCTGCTGTTCGTGATCGACGTGAAGCTGACCCTGCTGATGCTCGCGATCGTGCCGCCGATCGTGCTGACGACGCTCGTGTTCGGGCGCCGGATCCGGCGGATGACGCGCGCAGTCCAGGACGAGCTCGCGAAGGTCTCCGGCCAGGTGCAGGAGTCGATCGGCGCGATCCAGACGGTGCAGTCATTCGTGCGCGAGGACCACGAGGCACGGCGGTATCGGGCCGGCGTCGAGGGCGCGTTCGGCAAGACGCTCGAGCTGGTCCGCTCGCGCAGCTGGTTCTACGCGACCGCGATGACGGCGGGCTACATCGGCGTCGCGGCCGTGATCTGGCTCGGTGGCCGCGCGTTGATCCGGCACGAGCTCTCGGCGGGTGACCTGACGTCGTTCTTCCTCTACACGTTCCTCGTCGCCGGGGCGCTTGCGGATCTCGCGGGGCTGTGGGGTGCGCTGCAGCGCGCGGCGGGTGCGACGGACCGGCTGTTCGCGGTGATCGATACGGTGCCCGAGATCCGCGACCCCGAGCAGCCGAGGCCGCTGCCCGCGGGCAAGGGCGCGGTGACCTTCGAGGGGGTCTCGTTTGCCTATGCCACACGGAAAGGGCAGCAGGTGCTCACGGACGTGACGCTCGAGATCGAGCCGGGCGAGGTGATCGCGCTCGTCGGTCCATCCGGTGCCGGCAAGTCGACGATCCTGTCCCTGCTCTACCGGTTCTACGACGTGGATGCGGGGCGGGTGCTGTTCGAGGGTGTCGACGTGCGCGAGCTCGCGCTCGACGACCTTCGCCACTCGCTCGCGATGGTCGCGCAGGAGCCGGTCCTGTTCTCCGGCACGATCCGCGACAACATCGCCTACGGCCGGACCGGCGCCACCCGCGAGCAGATCGAGCAGGCGGCGCGCGATGCGAACGCGCACGACTTCATCAGCGGCTTCCCCGACGGCTACGACACGCTGATCGGCGAGCGCGGCACGAAGCTCTCCGGTGGCCAGAAGCAGCGCGTGGCGCTCGCGCGCGCGATCATCGCGAACCCGCGCGTGCTGATCCTCGACGAGGCGACGTCGAACCTCGACGCCGAGAGCGAGGCCGCCGTGCAGACCGCGCTCGCACGTCTGATGGAGGGTCGTACGACGCTGATCGTGGCGCACCGGCTGAGCACCGTGCGCGACGCCGATCGGATCGTGGTGATCGAGGGCGCGCGGATCGTCGAGACCGGCCGGCACGAGGAGCTGATGGCGAAGCGCGGGACGTATCACCGCCTGGTCGAGCACCAGCTGATCGCCGACCACCGGATCGCGTCGTAGCTACATCCGCTTCGCGGTGAACCGGAACGCGACCGAGGTCTGTGGCTGGCCATCGATCACGAGCGTCAGATCGCTCGACGTGATGCTCTGATAGGCGGAGGTGGCGGCGACCTCGGCGGCGGTGACGACTCCGTCGTGATCGTTGTCGGTCGCGACGCGCAGGCTGCTGTCCGCCGGCTGCGCCGTCAGGAAGTCGGCGATCGGAGCGGCGAGATCACTGCGTACCGCGGCGGTCGGCAGCGCCAGCGCGAACACACCTTCGAGGCCGTCGGGGGTGAGCGTCGCGCGCACCGTCAGCTCATCGCCGGCGAGCCAGCCGGGCTCGGGACGTGCGTTCGCAGCGTCCGCGAGTGCGCGCAGCGGCAGGTGGCCGATGCCATCGCCCGCTTCGAAGTCTCCGTCGATGACCACGCCCACCGCGCGCGGCGTCGGCGTGTCCGAGGGCACGGGCTCATCGACGCTCACGCGAATGTCGTCGCCGCAGCGTGCGGTCGTGATCGTCCAGGCGAGGTCGGTGCGCAGGCGACCATCGAACCGGTCGGCGACCGCGAAGGCCGGAGCGAGTGCCGTCAGGAAGTCGTGCGCGCGGCCCAGCCCGTTGTCCGGATACTCGTCACCATCGAGATCGAGCTTCCGTGCCACGGCGATCGCCGGATCGGCGTGGTCGATGCGGTAGCGGGTGACCTCGGGGGGGCAGGGACGGGGGGTGTCGTCGAGCCGGGTGGGCTCCTGGGCGTCCGTGCACCCGGTGACGACCAGTCCGATTCCGGCCACGATCCACCACAGGGGTGCTCGGGAGATCTTGACGTTGCGAGTCATGCTCCGACGTCGAGCAAGACGCGGACCAGGCGGTCCCCGGCGAAGTTCGAGCAAGAGCTGGCAACCGGCTGTCTACACACCGGACCAGGGTGGCCGATACGCCTGGTATGAAGCTCGTCGCTGGTGCTGTCGCCGTGGTGTGTTCGCTGACCACCGCTGCCCGCGGGGAGATCGTGAACGGCGGCTTCGAGACCGGCGATTTTCGCGGCTGGACGATCACCAAGACCGCCACGAGCTCGGCCGCTGCCACCGTGGGACTCGTGTCGCGGGGCGACTCGATCCAGGTCGGTACGCCGGTCTACGACTTTGGCGACCAGGTGAGCGTGTCCAACTACTCGGCAGGCCTTCCGCTCGTCGGTGCGCCGACCGAGGGTACGCGGCAGGCCTTCATCCTCCAGAATGGGCCGGCCTCGATCCGGATCGCACAGACCGTGCTGATCGAGGGCGGCGCCCGGCTGTCGTGGGACCTCGCTTACCATAGCTGGTCGGGCTTCTCGGCGACCCAGCGGGTCCGCGTCACGTTGCGGTCGCCCGAGACCGACGAGCTCGTTGCCACGCTGGCCGACTCCCAGGACGGAATGCCGGAGGAGCAGGCGATGACCCAGTTCTCCATGGACCTCGCCGCGTACGAGGGCCGACGGCTGCGCCTCGCCTTCGACGTGCAAGCACACGACGACTTCCTCGATGTCTCGCTCGACGATGTCCGCCTCACCGGGCGCACGCCGCCCCCCGGGGGCATCGCGCAGCCCCCCGACTTCGTGGTGGACGGTGGCGACGACGTGGCCACCACCGGCACCGGGGGATGCAGCACGACCGGCGGTGGTGCGGGGATCCTCCTCGTCGCGGCGGCCGCGTGCACGCTGCGGCGGCGCCGCCGCTGACTCAGTCGTTGTCGCGGTTGACGACGGCGAGGTCGCGCGGGTTCGCGTTGTTGTAGACCGGATCGGTGCTCGTGCATGGCGCCGTGATGATCGTGTAGAGCACCGCACCGTCGACGATCATGTCGTCGACGCCCGAGACCGTGATCTGCTGGTTCCCGAAGTTACCCGGGGTGAACACCGCGGATCCGGGAGCCACGGTGCCCTCCGTGGTATCGCTCGACGAGAACGTACACGTCACCGTGGCGGTGGGTGCGACGGTGAGCCGGATCCGGAAGAACGAGCTCATGCCCTGCTCGGAGGTCTTCATCCGCCTGCGCGCCTGGATATAGACCTGCGCCGTCTCGTTATCGATATTGGTGACGTCGATGTCGGGAGGATTCAGCCCGGCGTATGCGAGATCCGCGCTGACCGCCGGCGCCGTCGTGATGAAGAACATCTGGTTGCCGTCGACCAGGGCATCGTTGACCCCGGTGACCGTGACGGTCTGCGGGATATTCCAGTTCCCCGGCGTGAACGTCACGCTCGCGGGTGACACCGTGCCTTCGGTCAGATCCGTCGAGCTCATCCCGATGGTCACGTTCGCCGTCGGCTGCGTGTTGAGGACGATCGTGAACGTGTCGGTGTCGGCGAACTCCGAGACCACGAGACCACCGGTCGGATCGAGCGTGAAGCCGGCTCCGTCGTTGTCGAGGTTCGTCACCGAGACGTTCGCCGCATCGAGAAGGCTGTAGGCGGGGTCGGCACTCACCGCCGGCGCCGTGACAACGGAGTAGACGACGTTGCCATCGACGATCACGTCGTTGACGCCCGTCACGGTCACGCTCTGCGGCATGAACCAGTTGACAGCGGTGAACGTGATCGAAGCTGGCACCGTCGTGCCCTCCGTCAGATCGCTGGAGCTGATCCCGATCGTCACGTCGGCGGTCGGCTGCGAGCCGAGCACGATCGTGAACACGTCGAAGTCTCCGGCCTCCGTGGTGACGAGGCCCGCGACCGGGGACACGAGGATCGAGGCGATGTCGTTGTCGAGGTTCGTCACCGAGACGTTGCTCGGGTCGATGCCGTTGTACCCACTGTCGGCGCTGGTCGCCGCGCTCGTCACGATCGTGTACGGCTGGTTGCCGTCGGAGAGGTTGTCGTTGACGCCGGTGACCGTCACCGTCTGCGCCGAGCTCCAGTTCACCGAGGTGAAGGTCAGCGTGGTGGGCGCCACCGTGCCCTCGCCGGGGCGGCTCGACGAGAGGGTGATGGTCACGTCGGCGAGCGGCTGCGATCCGAGGACGACGGTGAACGTATCGGTCCCGCCGTTCTCGGAGGTCACGAGGCCGGACACCGGTGACACGATGATCCCGGGCGAATCGTTGTCGAGGTTCGTGAGCGAGACGTCCGCGGCATCGAAGCCGTTGTAGGTGCCATCGGCGCTGATCGCGGTGAGCGTTCTGATCTGATAGGGCTGATTGCCGTCGGCGGTCGCATCGTCGACCCCCGTGACCGTCACGAACTGAGGCGAGGCCCAGTTGAGCGAGGTGAACGTCAGCATGCCCGGGCTCGCCAGACCCTCGGCGATGTTCGTCGACACCAGCGGGATCACCACGTCGAAGGACGGCGCGGAGAGCAGGACCACGCTGAACATCGCGAAGCCGCCCGACTCGGTCGTGACGAGACCGGACGTCGGACTGACCACGATGCCGCCGTTGTCATCGTCGAGGTTCGTCAGGGACACGTCGGGCGGATCGATGCCCGCATACGCGGCGTCCGCGGACACCAGCGGCGCCGTGAGGATTTTGTAGGGCTGGTTGCCGTCCATGGTGGTGTCGTTGACGCCGGTGACCGTGATCGGCTGCGGCGCGTTCCAGTTCGCGCTGGTGAACACCACGCTGGTGATCGCGATCGTGCCCTCGGTGGTGTCGCTCGACATCAAGTTGAGCGTGACCGGCTGCCCGGGCTGTGAGCTCAACATGACGGTGAACGTCGCCTGGGCTCCGTTCTCGCCGGTGACGAGCCCCGACGTCGGCGTGATGATGATGCCGGGGCTGTCGTTATCGACGTTGACCGCCGACACGTCGGGCGCATCGAGGGCCGCGTAGTTGGGGTCGCCCGTGAACGCGGGCGCCGTGATGATCGCGTAGGCCTGATTGCCATCGGCGATGAAGTCATCGAGCCCGGTCGCCGTGACCAGGACCGGGGCATTCCAGTTCGTCGTGGTGAATGCGACGGTCGCCGGGCTCACGCTCGCCTCCGCCGGCTTGCTGGTCGACAGCGAGATCGAGACCGCCGCCGTGGGTTGCGATGCGAGCACGATGGTGAAGACGTCCTGGCCGCCGAACTCGGTGGTCACGAGCCCACTCGTCCGCGAGAGCAGGATGCCGGGCGAGTCGTTGTCGGTGTTCGTCGCGAGCACGTCTGGAACGTTGATGCCCTGATAGCGCGGGTCGGCGCTCGTCGCGCTCGATGTCAGGATCGCGTAGGGCTGGCTGCCGTCGGAGATCTGATCGTCGACCCCGGTGAGCGTGACCAGGCGCGGCGCATTCCAGTTCACCGTGGTGAACGTCAGGCTCGCGAGGTCGGGGACGCCCTCGCCGGGGTCGCTGGAGACCAGCCCGATCGTGACGTCGGCGGTCGGCTGGGTGGCGAGCGAGACGCTGAACGTCGCCTGGCCGCCTGCCTCCGTGGTCACGAGCCCGGTGGTCGGCGCGACCAGCACGGCGGGCGAGTCGTTGTCCGTGTTGGTGACCACCACGTCGCTGGAGTCTCGTCCTGCATATCCTGGATCCGTGCTCACCGCGGGCGCGGTGATGATCGAATAGACCTGGTCTCCATCGGCGATCAGGTCGTCGACGCCCGTGATCGTGACGGTCTGCGGCGCGCTCCAGTTCGCCGTCGTGAACGTGAGGCTCGCGGCGCTGGTCGTGCCCTCGCTGACATCACTCGAGGTGACGCCGATCGTCACACTCGCCGTGGGCTGCGTGTTGAGCGCGATCGTGAACGAATCCTGGCCCCCGCCCTCGGTCGTGACAAGTCCCGAGGTCCGCACCACCGTGATCCCGGCGGTCTCGTCGTCGACGTTCGTGATCTGGACGTCCGTCGGATCGACCGCGGCGTA
>JAYVLW010000515.1:0-2985 GCA_043759315.1 Myxococcales bacterium | reverse complement strand
CCTGGTCGCAGAGGTACTCACCGATCGTCCCCCGCGCGGAGTACGGGCTCCAGTTGAAGCCGTCCTCGATGTCGTTGAACCAGAGCACGCGCCCCCCGTCCACAGCGACGGCCCAGAACCCGCCGCTCTCGTCTCCCCGCGGACTGCATCGCCACTGCTCAGGGTCGATACGGATCCGTGCCCATTCGGCGGCGACATCCTCGTCGTACTCGGCGAGCGCGCTGGAGATCATCGATTCCACGTCAGCGCGCGAAGGCGGCCAAGCCATGCCTCACCATCCTCGCGGCGTCACGAGCATGCCCATCCGAACTCGAGCACGTGCGGGTGATCGGGGCACTGCGTGATGTGCCCGCAACCGGCGTCGCCGAACATGTGCGGGACGTTGTCCTCGGAGTCGACCTGGAACACGAGGTCCATTGCTCGGCCGCAGTCGGGACAAGCGGGATACTCCACGCTCTGGATCCAAGCGGGCCACCCGCCCAACTTGTCGCCCACCTCTGCGTTGGCGATTGTCTCGGCAACGTCCAGCCCGATGTCGAGGTCGCGAAGCGCGATCCCCAGGTCCGCGCACGAAACGCTCACCCGCTTCTTCGCGAAGTCGTAGTCGTAAACGAGCCCAAGCGCTTCGTGCTCCTCCGGATGCGGGTAGTCGGCCAGCTCGTTCCAGCCCACGATCGAGCGAACAGGGAACGGCGCGAGTCCCGCCGGATGTGCCGCCGCGGCTGCAGGACCCGTCAACAGACGAACGAGATGGGTTCCCGAGAATGGTCTCCAGGTCTCACAGCTCCCATCATCTACCGAGCAGTAGAACAGCTGCAGCACCCCCTCCCCGCGAATCGTGACGCCTGCTGGCAAGGTCGAGAGCGGGAACTGCAGAAAGAACTGCATGGGTTGTCGACAGCTGGCGCACGACGGCCAGCGTTCGGCGGCAGTCAGGATCGGCGAGCCACCGAACTGGGCTTCGCCCCTGCTTCCTGCACCACAGAGAGGCCTCCAAGCGCGTCGCGCCTGTTTCGCACGCCATGCTGCGAACACGGCTCGGACGTCCACCGGCATGACGGAAGTCTACGTGAAGCGTCACAACCGAGGCGACCACAGATACGAGCGAGACGCGGCACGGTGTCCATGGTACACTATGGCGTCTCCGATCGCCTTCTGGCCACCATGACCGACCCTGTTCGCATCCTGTATCGCCCCGTCGGCCCGAAAGAGCTCGCGCTCATCGCGGCGTCGGGCTACCGCGAGTTCCCACCGCGCCTTCCGGCGCAGCCGATCTTCTACCCCGTGACGAACGAGGAGTACGCGCGCCACATCGCCGAGAAGTGGAACGTGAAGGAGAGCGGCTCTGGCTACGTCACGCGATTCGCCGTGCGCGAGGAGTTCATCGCGCGTTACCCGGTTCAGCAGGTCGGCGCGCGAGTGCACACGGAGCACTGGGTCCCCGCCGAGGAGCTGCCCGAGTTCAACCGCAACATCGTCGGACTGATCGAGGTGATCGCGTCGTTCGATAGCGCCTGATCCCCATTCCTCCCCCACCGATCGTACGCTAGGGCCGATGCGCACGCTCATCGCGACGCTGGTCCTCGTGGTTGTCACCGTGGCCGAGGCCGACGCTCCGCGCGTGGTCGGCGTGAAGGACGACGACGGCGTCGAGTGGGTGACGATTCCCGCCGGAACGTTCGAGATGGGATGCTCGCCCGGGGACACCCACTGCAACTCGAACGAGAAGCCGCGCCACAACGTGAACGTTCCGAGCTTTCAGCTCATGACGCACGAGGTGACCCAAGGGGAGTGGGTCGCGCGCATGGGGAGCAACCCCAGCTTCTTCGCGAGCTGTGGTGCGAGCTGCCCCGTCGAGCAGATCAGCCGCGCGGAGGCAGAGCTGTACTGCCGGCTCCTCAACGGACGTCTTCCCTCCGAGGCCGAGTGGGAGTACGCGGCGCGCGCCGGCACTCCGACGCCGATCTACACGGGCAAGCTGACGACCGACGACAAGCGTCGTGGCAAGGAGATCGCGCAGATCGCCTGGTACGCAGGAAACAGCAAGGTGCCGAACATCCACGGGGTCAAGTGCGCCGACTGGTCGACGAGCGGCAACCGGAAGCGACGCTGCGGGACGCACGAGGGCGGCAAGAAGCCGGCGAACGCGTTCGGCCTTCACGACATGCTCGGCAACGTCGACGAGTTTGTCGCGGACCGCTACGACGACACGGGCTACGCCGGCGCGCCCACGGATGGCTCGGCGTGGTCGACCGTCCGCACGAACCTGTTCGTGCGGCGCGGCGGTTCGTGGAATACGTACGCGATGAACATGACCGCCTCGAGTCGTTCGCGCGCTTCGGTCGAGTGGATCGGCGGCAACGACGGCGGCGTGCGGTGTGCGCGAGACGTCGGCGTTCCCAAGGCATCGAAGCCCACGCGGCCGGCGGTCCCACCGGCGGTAAGTACAGCCGCACCCGCAGGAGTCACGTGGCTGAAGAGCGCCCCGGCGGGCGCGGAGCTGACGCGGACCGAGGTCACTGTGGCGCAGTACCGCGCGTGCCTCGCGGCGAAGGCATGTACGCCGCCCGTCGGCTTCGGCGACTGCAACTGGACCCACACCGATCGCGAAGACCACCCCGTCAACTGCATCACCCGAAAGCAGGCCGACGAGGCGTGCACCTGGGCCGGAGGACGCTTGCCGACGGAGACGGAGTGGCTCGCCGAGGCGTCGAACGCCGGCACGCGCGTGTACCCGTGGGGCAACGACGAACCGACCTGCGATCACGCCGGTACGAAGACCGACTGCAGCCAGGCGTCGACGACCCCGGTGTGCAGCCAGCCAAAGGGCCAGAGCGTCAGCGGGCTCTGTGACATGGCCGGCAACGTGTTCGAGTGGATGGACACGGCCGTCGGCTCGACCCGGATCCTCCGCGGCGGCGCATGGAACTTCGTGTACGCGCGCAGCTCGATGCGGGCGTCGCAGCGCCATTTCACCGAGGACAG
>JAYVLW010000514.1:0-4093 GCA_043759315.1 Myxococcales bacterium | reverse complement strand
CGGCGCGGCGATCTCCACGGGATATCGGCGTTCGTTGGCGATCGGCGCCGACATCGCGGTCGTGATGGCCGGCGACGGGCAGATGGATCCCGAAGATCTCCCGGCGCTGCTCGAGCCCATCGTCTCGGGCGCCGCGGGCTACGTGAAGGGCAACCGGTTCCTGCATCCGGAGCTCTGGTCGGCCATGCCGGCGACGCGGATCGTCGGCAACGTCTTGCTCTCGGCGGCCACGAAGCTGACGTCGGGCTATCGCCACCTCTGGGACTCGCAGTGCGGGTACACGGCGATCTCGCGCGATGCGCTGAGCGCGGTCCCGATCGACGAGCTGTTCCCGCGCTACGGCTATCCGAACGACATGTTGAGCCGCCTCCATGTCGCGGGCATCTCCGTCGTCGACGTTCCCGTGCGCCCGATCTACGGAGACCACTGGAAGAGCGGCATCAACCTCGGCACGGTGGTGCATCCGATCCCGTGGGTGCTGCTGCGGTCGTGGGGCAATCGCCTCGCGGCAGCCGCGCGCAAGCGAGCGCGATGAGGATCGGCGTCGTCACGACGTCGTATCCGCGCACGCCCACCGATCCGGCCGGTAGCTTCGTCGCGGCACACGTTCACGCACTGCGTGCGCTCGGCCACGACGTCGACGTGATCGCCGCCGGGACGCGCGCCGGTCGCGACGTGGTGCGGATCCCGAGCACGCTGTTCGAGCGCGGCGGTGCGCCCGATGCGCTCGAGCGCGAGCCCTTCGCGCTCCTCGGTGCGGCCGCCTCGTTCTCGGCGCGCCTCGCCGCCGCTGTCGCGATCCGTGCACATCGCTGGGACTCGATCGTCGCGCACTGGCTCGTGCCGTCGGCGATCGCGGCTCTGCCCGTACGCGCCCCTCTGCTCGCGATCGCACACGGCGGCGACGTTCACACCCTGCGCCGCGCGCGCCTGCTCGCCCCCGTGCTCCATCTCCTCGCGCGCCGCGATGCGGAGCTCGTGTTCGTCAGCGAGGAGCTGCGCGCGATCGCGACCGCCGAGGTGCCGAGCCTCGCCGCCTGGCTCGCCCGACAGGCCGTGCAGCCGATGGGCCTCGACGTCGCGCGGTTCTCCACGATCGCCCGCGCGCCGACCGATCCGCCGACCATCGTGGTCGCCGCGCGCCTCGTCCCCGTGAAGGGCATCGACGTCTTGATCGACGCCGCGGCGCAGCTCCGCTCGCATGCCCGCGTGCTGATCGCCGGCGATGGTCCCGCGCGCGCCGAGCTCGAGCGCCGCGCGCGCGCCGCACCGGTGACGTTCCTGGGTCAGATCGACACGACCGCGCGGGATCGCCTGCTCGGCACCGCCAGCGTGGTCGTCGTGCCGTCGCGCATCACCAAGGCTGGCCGCACCGAAGGCACACCGATGATCGCCCTCGAGGCGCTCGCAGCCGGCGTGCCGCTGGTCGCCAGCGAGGTCGGCGGTCTGCGCGAGCTGGCTCCCGCGGCCCACCTCGTCGCCCCCGAGGATCCTCGAGCCCTCGCACGGGCCATCGATGACATCCTCTCGACCCCGCCCTCACCCGCGGACCTCCGTGCCGCGGTGACCCACCTTGCGTGGGACCGTATCGCCCCGCGCCTGGTGAGAAGCCCGTGACTCGCCTTGTGCGCCGCGCTGCGTAATCACCTTCGCAGTACGGTCCGACCAATGCCGCGCGAATTTCTCCCAACGTGTCGTAATCACGTGACGATCCCGCGTCGCTCGTGCGATGACACGAGAGTCTAATGGCGGCACACGGCGTGCTTGGTTTGCTCCCAATGCCCGAGGGTCCCCGGTTCGACGTCTCCGTCATCCTGCCGTTCGGTGATGACGAGGAGTTCGTGGGGATCGCGGTGCGCCGCACGGCGGAGCACCTGCGCGGGCTAGGTCTGACCTTCGAGATCCTCGCTGTCGATGAGGACTCCGGTGACAACTCGCACGCCGTCCTCGCGCTCCTCCGCGGCGAAGTCCCCGAGCTTCGCGTCACCCACGCCTCGGCCCGCGGTCGCGGGATCGATGTCGGCGCCGGACGCGCGCAGGGAACCCTGATCGTCGTCGCGACGCCGGATGTCGCGAGCGCCTCGCTCGACGGCGTCGGCGATGCGTGCCGTCGCCTTCTCGCCAACGACGGCGACGCCGAGGTCGCGTTGACCCGCTACACCGTCGCACACCGCGTTCGCGCCCTCACGGCGTTCCGGGGCGCGCGCCTGCTGGGCCCCGCGATGCACCGCCGCCTCGCCAAGCGCCTCCAGGTCCAGAACCTGTCGGTCCGACTCACGGGCCCGACGGGCGTCGCCGCGAAATCAGCCGTCAGTCGGTTCCGCGCGTTTGCTCGCATCGGGTAGTCCGTCGGCTATAGTCGAGCTGTGTATGGCTACCTGCTGGCGATCGTCTCGCTGAGCTTCCTCATCGTCGTCCACGAAGGTGGTCACTATGTGGTCGCTCGCTGGTGCGGGATGCGCGTCGAGCGGTTCAGCGTCGGCTTTGGCCCGGCGATCCCGGGCCTCAACTGGCGCTCCAAGAAGACCGGCACGCTGTTCCAGATCGCTCCGATCCCGTTCGGTGGGTTCGTCGAGATCAAGGGCATGAACATCGCGGAGGAGGTCGATCCCGAGGACCGCTTCGCGTATCCGAATCGCCCCGTGTGGCAGCGGTTCCTGACGATCTTCGCGGGGCCGGCCACGAACTACCTGTCCGCCATCCTCCTCGCGTTCTGTCTCTACAACTGCCACGGCGTCCGCGGCGACACGCTGTACATCGGCGTCGACGAGGTGATGCCCGGCTACGACGCGATGGGCAAGCTCGAGCCCGGCGATCGGATCATCCAGGTCGATCACCAGCCGATCCTCGCGACCGACGCCGACGCCCGGTCGCTCACCGGCCGAGTCACCGCCAAGCAAGGCGCCCCCGTGCTGCTCACGGTGGAGCGCGACGGCAAGCAGGTCGATGTCTCGATCACCCCGCGCGCCGACAAGGACGACAAGGGCAACCCGATCTTCCTGCTCGGGATCCGCAAGACGGTGCAGACCGATACCGTGCAAGTCGGCGTTGTCGCGGCTGCCGGCCGCGCGCTGTACTACCCGATCGCACAGACCAAGGTGATCGTGGGCGGGCTCTACGACATCGTCACCGGCGAGCAGAAGGCCGATCCGGGCGGCCCGAAGCGCATCCTCGACGAGTTCAGCAAGCAGTTCAAATCGGGCTTCGTGCGCGGCATCGAGCTGCTGATGATGCTCAGCGTCTACCTCGGCCTGTTCAACCTGTTCCCGCTGCCCGCCCTCGACGGCGGCCGCCTGGTGTTCCTGTTGTACGAGATGGTCACCCGCCGCCGCGCGAACCCGAAGATCGAAGCCATGGTCCACATGGGCGGGATCATGGTGTTCGCCGTGCTGATGATCCTGGTCACCCTGCACGACTTCCACGTGTTCTGACCGACCGCGCGAGCGAGCTGCGCCAAACGAGAGCAGCCGCGTGTGGGCGAACTGCGCCCTTGCAGACTCGATCGTACCGGCTATACTTAGTGTCATGGGGACACCATTTGGGATCGTCGCGGGTTGTGAGCTGAAGAACGTCGCGCCCGGGCCTTCGAAGCTGTGGGCTTCGCTGAAGATCGAGCCGCGCGGCAAGGCGCTCGAAGCCGAACGCTCTCCGCTCGCGGTCGCGCTCGTCATCGACGTCTCCGGCTCGATGCAGGGCGATCCGATCGCGCACGTCGTGAAGAGCTGCGAGCTCGTCGCGGATCTGCTGACCGAGCGCGACCAGCTCGCGATCGTCACGTTCTCAACACACGCGGGCGTACGCTGCGGGCTGACCTCGGTCGACGCTGCGGGCCGCGCGCAGATCAAGGCGTCCCTCGCCGGTGTGCGCGCCGATGGCAGCACGAACATGCACGGTGGCCTCGAGGTCGCCGCCGGCGTGCTGCTCTCGGCGCCGCAGGGCCTGCGCCGCACCATCGTCCTTCTCAGCGACGGTCAGCCGAACGTGGGGCTCCAGTCGGCCGCGGATCTCGCCGGCTACGTGAAGAGTCTGAAGCTCGCGGTCTCGACGCTCGGCTTCGGCCTCCACCACGACGAGAACGTGCTCGATGCCGTCG
>JAYVLW010000513.1:0-5360 GCA_043759315.1 Myxococcales bacterium | reverse complement strand
AGCTCGGTGTGAAGACCGACCCACGGACCGACCGCGAACGGCAGGCCCACCGCGAACAGGCCCAGGCCGGCGTAGGTCACCGGGTTCGCGGCGCCGTCCTTCGCCGTGACGCCGCCGATCGTCATCACGCCGCCGACCGCCGTGGCGATCACGCCGACCACGAACGTCGCGAGGTTCGGCCGGGTCTCGATCTCGACCGAGGTGGTGCTCGACACGATGCGCTCGGTCGGGCACTCGAGCGGCTCGACGAACCGCAGGCCGCCGGTCTCCGACAGCACGAGTGCAGGTTTGCGCGCGATCGCGCCCTCGGGGTGCTGGATGATCTCCTCGGTGCCGGGGTGGGTGACCTCGGTCCGCGTCGTCACGTGACAGGCCGTACTGGCGGCGAAGAGCAGCGCGAGCGTGCGTTGCATGGAGCGGTCCCACGATAGCAGACTGCCGGTGTGGGCACCGAGGTCGACCTCGACGGACATCCGGGGATCTTGATGCGCCCCGACGCTGCGAAGTTACTGTTCGTGCTCGCGCACGGCGCGGGGGCCGGGATGCGCCATGCGTTCCTGCAGAGGATCGCCCTTGCCTTGGCCGCGCGCGGCGTCGCCACGCTGCGCTGGGAGTTCCCGTACATGGCGGCGCGAAAGGCACGTCCGGATGCGCCGGCGATCGCCGAAGGTGCCGTGCGGGCGGTGTGGCTCGCGGCGGCGCGGCTCGTGCCAGATCTGCCCCGGTTCGCGGGCGGCAAGTCGTTCGGCGGGCGCATGACCTCGCGTGCGCACGCGGCGGAGCCTCTCCCCGGACTTCGCGGGATCGCGTTCCTCGGGTTTCCGCTGCATCCGCCGGACAAACCGGGCACCGAGCGCGCGGACCACCTCGCGCGCGCGACGGGGCCGCTGCTGTTTCTCCAGGGCACGCGCGACGAGCTCGCGCCGTTGCCCCGCCTGCGGCCCGTGATCCGGAAGCTCGGTGCGCGCGCGGTGCTGCACGTCGTGAAGGGCGCCGATCACGGCTTCGACGTGCTCGTTCGCTCGGGGCGCACCCCCGCCGAGGTGATGGGCGAGCTCGCGGAGACGATCACCGCGTGGATGACGACGCATGCGCGGTGTTAGTGTCAGCGCGTGTGGACGAGTTACTCGGCGCGGCACGCGGCGCAGCTGATCGGGCTCCCGGAGTCGGCCGTCCGCAGCTGCATCCGCGACGGCCTGGTGGGCACGCCGGGCGCCGTCCCCGCGCAGCTCTCGTTCCGTGATCTGTCGGCCCTGCGCACGGTGAAGGCGCTGGTCGATGCGGGGCTCCCGCTCCCCCGCGTGCGCAAGGAGCTCGCACGGATCCAGCAGCAGCTGCCGGCGGGGACCTCGATCGCCGAGCTCACCGTGGAGGCGCGCGGCGGCACCGTGCACATTCGCGGCACGCAGGACACCGCGCTGTCGGGCCAGCTATCACTCGCGTTCGAGACGCCGCCGCCCGTGCAGCCCGCACCGATCGGCGAGGTGCGAGAATTGCCGCGCTCGACCGATGCACCGATCCCCGTCGCGGTCCCGCCCGCGACGGCGGACCAGTGGCTGTCGCGCGCGATGGAGCTCGAAGAGCGCGATCCCGTCGCGGCGATCGATGCGTACCGGCGGTCGTTGCGCTTGCGGCCGGAGATCACCGAGGGCTGGATCAACCTCGGCCGGCTGTTCGCGGAGAGCGGTGATGCCGTCGCCGCGCACGATTGCTTTCGCAGCGCGCTCGATCTCGATCCCGCGGACGCTACCGCCTACTACAACCTCGGCGTGATCGCCCAGGATGCGGGTAAGGAGGCCGATGCGATCGCGCTCTATCACCGGGCCCTCGAGCTCGATCCACAGCTCGCCGAGGCTCACTACAACCTCGCGACTCTGTTCGATCAGTCAGGGGACTCTCGCTCGGCGATTCGACATATCAACGAGTATCGCAAGCTGACGCGGTAAGCTGCGTGCATGGATCTCGGACCCTGGCTGACCGACCAGATCGAGGCGCACGCGGTGGACCGCGAGACCGATCCGATGGCCGCGCACCGGCTCGCCGAGGCGTATGCCGCGCTCGCCGGCGCCAAGGCACCCGCGTTCGGCATGGACCTGCCGGCCGAGGTGCCGAACCGCGAGGCGCTGCGCGCGCGCGCGCTGGAGCTGCTGAAGGGCTGGCTCGCGAAGCTGGACGGAGCAGAGAAGGACAAGATCCGGGCGCAGCTCGCGGGCTACGGGATCGGTTCTGGACCGCCAGTGCAGCACACCGAGCCGCCGCCTCCGTCAGAAGCCGAGTAGCTTGCCGCCCTGGTACACGAGCAAGCTCACGACGTAGGCGAGCACGGTCATGTACGCGAACAGGAACAGCGGCCAGCGATAGCCACCGGTCTCGCGCTTGACCACGGCGAGCGTGCTCATGCACTGACACGCGAGCGCGAAGAAGATCATCAGCGAGAGGCCCACCAGGGGCGTGTAGGCGCGCGTGCCCTCGGGGGTCTTCTCCTCGCGCAGTGCCGTGCGCAGCGGTTCGGAGGCTTCATCGGCCTCCCCGCCGACGGAGTAGACGATGCCGAGCGTGGACACGAACACCTCGCGCGCGGCGAACGCGCCGATGATGCCGACCCCGATCTTCCAGTCAAAACCGAGCGGCGCGATCGCGGGCTCGATCGCGTGACCGAGCCGGCCGCCGTAGCTGTTCTCGAGCTGCATCGCCTGCCGCCTGTCGTCGAGGACCTGCTTCGCTTCCTCCGAGGGCGCCGCCTCGATCAGTGCGGTGAAGTCGGGGGAGCCGGCCGGCAGCTCGCGCGGGAAGTAGAGCAGGGCCCACAGCGCGATCGAGCAGCCGAGGATGACCGTGCCGGCCTCCTTGAGGAACACGCTCGACTTGTTCCACATCATCCGCAGCACGTCGCGCCAGCGTGGGAATCGGTACGGGGGGAGCTCGATCAGGAACGGCAGCCGCTTCGCCTTGAGCGGCTTGACCGTCTTCGACATCACCCACGCCGCGATCAGCGCGGTCATCACGCTGAACAGGTACATGCCGACCATCAGCAGGCCCTGCGTCACGCGCGAGCCTGGAATCAGCGCGCCGATGATCAGCGTGTACACCGGGAGCCGCGCGGAGCAGGTCATCAGCGGCACGACCATCATGGTCAGGATGCGATCGCGACGGCGCTCCATCGTGCGGGTCGCGAGGATCGCCGGCACCGCGCACGCGAACCCCGACAGCATCGGCACGAACGCACGGCCGTGCAGGTTCATCGACCGCATGATCCGGTCCATGAGGTACGCGACGCGCGCGAGATAGCCACAGTCCTCGAGAAAACCGAGGAACAGGAACAGCAGCAAGATCTGCGGCAAGAACACGATCACCGAGCCGACGCCGCCGATCACGCCGTCGACCAGGAAGTCGGTGAACGCGCCATCCCCGAGGACGCCGTGGAGCTGGCCGCCGAGGAACTTGAAGCTGCGATCGATGAGATCGATCACCGGATCGGACCACCAGAACAGCGACATGAACACGACCGCCATCACGGCGAGGAACGTGACGAAGCCGAGGCCGCGGTGAAGCAGGATGCGATCGATCCGGTGGGTGAGGCTGCGATCGACCTTCCGGATGATGAGCTTCGGGACCTCGCGATCGAGCCAGGTCCATCGCCCGAGCACGGCCTCGTCATCGGCGGCCCGGTCGACCGAGCACGCGCCGACCGCCGCACGTAGCTCCGCGGGGACGTCGAGCTCGTCATCGTCATTGCCGGTGCGCGGCTCCACGCACGTCAGCGCCCACAGGGCGAGCGCGTCGTCGCCGTGCTCGCTGCGCCAGGAGGAAGGCAGCGCGGCACGCACGCTGTCGAGGTGACCGCGCAGGGCGGGCGACGGTGTCCACCGCCACACCGCGACGCGATCCTTGCGCAGCGCGCGATCGATCGCCGCGACCAGCTCCTTGAGGCCGCGCTTCGTGCGCGCGGTGACCGCCACGACCTCGCATCCGAGCAGCGCACCGAGCTTCGCGGCATCGGGTGTGGCGGTCGTGCGATCGGCCTCGTCGACCATGGTCAGCGCGACCACGCAGCGCGCGCCGAGCTCCTGGATCTGCGCCAGCAAGTACGCCGAGCGCGCGACCTGCGTGGCATCGATGCAGACCACGACCACATCGGGGACCGGATCGCCCTGCAGTCCGACGATCGCGTCGAGCGCGATCTGCTCCTCGGCGCTGCGCGCGTTCAGGCTGTAGCTGCCGGGCAGATCGGTGAGGTCCGCGAGCTCACCGGTCGGCAGGACGAGCTGGCCACTTCGGCGATCGACCGTGATGCCGGGGTAGTTCGAGACCTTCGCGGACGAGCCGGTGAGTGCGTTGAACAGCGTGGTCTTCCCGACGTTCGGGTTGCCCGCGAGCACGAGCTGCGGCCGCTCGTTCGGCGCCCGCGCGTGCGCGGCCGCGCCGGGCTCGCAGTGCGCGGCGCTCACGTCGTGACCTGGATCTGCGCCGCCTCGGCGCGCCGGATCGACCACTGACCGCCACGGACCACGATCTGCAACGGATCACCGAGCGGCGCGATCGTGACGATCCGGACCTCGGTGCCGGGGACGAGGCCCATCTCGAGGAGCCGGCGGCGAAACGCGCGCGGTCCGTCGACCGCCCGCACCATCGCGGTCTTGCCGAGCGGGATCTCCGCGAGGGATGACACGATAGAGAGTTATCATTAATGAAAATCGTTTTCAATCTCGGGTTCTGGACCGTCCGGGGCTATGTGCCCGAGATCGCACGTTGCACCTGGAAAGGTCGCGCAGCGGACCGTAGCTGCTACATTGGAGTCCAGGGGTTGATTCGATGGACAGCGCGCAGACCCTGCTGCTCAACCAGGGATTCGAGCCGATCAAGGTCATCTCGTGGCAGCGAGCGATCACGCTGCTGTTCCTCGGCAAGGTCGAGGTCCTCGAGGAGTACGACCGCGGCATTCGCTCGGTCAGCATCGTCCTCAAGGTGCCGGCCGTGGTCCGGTTGCTGCGCTCGTTCCGGCGCCACGCCCGGCCCGTGAAGTTCTCGCGCGTGAACATCTACGCGCGCGACAACTACAAGTGCCAGTACTGCGCGAAGAAGGCGTCGATCAGCGAGCTGACGTACGACCACGTGGTGCCGCGGTCCCAGGGCGGGACGACCGAGTGGACGAACATCGTGACGTGCTGTTACCTGTGCAATCGCAAGAAGGGCGGGCGCACGCCGCGCGAGGCGGGCATGGCCTTGCTCGCCACGCCGTCGCAGCCGAACTGGGTCCCCGCGGTGGCCATCCGGATCTCGTTGCGCTCGATCCCCGACGCCTGGCGCGACTATCTGTACTGGACCGGCGAGCTCGACCGCGAAGCGCTTCCCGACTGAGC
>JAYVLW010000512.1:0-5667 GCA_043759315.1 Myxococcales bacterium | reverse complement strand
GCTGGTCGCCACCGTGTGGTCGACGCGCTCGTCGGTGATCAGCGCGTCGGATGCGCTGCGCGACGGGCAAGCGCTCGCTATCGAGCGAGCGGTTCGCGCCGACATCGCCGATCTCGACGCCGTGCCGTCGCGGGAGGACCTCGCGGCGATCCTGCGGGATCACGCGGATGAGGGGCTGCGCTACATCGGCATGCTCGAAGGTAGCCGAATCGACGCGGCGGCCGGTGAGGCAGTCGGCGAAACGGTAGATGACGCCGCAGGTCCTGGCCGCACGATGCAGATCGTTGGCGGCCGGATCCGCATGACGTTGCGCGCGCTGCGCCGGATGAAGGCCGGTGGTCGCACGGCCCGCTACGTCGTGGAGATCGAGCCCGTCCAGGCAAACGAGCTGCGCGGCCAGGCCGCGTGGACGCTCGGCATTGGCGCGCTCGCCGCCGCGAGCCTGCTCGCCGTGGCGATCGTGCTGGTACGACGCGAAGCGCGCCGCAACGCGGATGAACGCGCGCGCGAGCGCGAGCGCCGCCTCGCGCACCTCGGCGAGATGTCGGCCGTCCTCGCCCACGAGATCAAGAACCCACTCGCGTCGCTCAAGGGCAACGCGCAGCTGCTGTCGCAGATGCTCGCGAAGACGCTCCCCGAGGGAGACAAACCGCGCGCCAAGGCGGAGCGCGTGGTTGACGAGGCGGTGCGGCTCGAGCAGCTCACGAATGATCTGCTCCGCTTCGTGCGCACCGGTGCGATCCAGCGCCAGCCGGTGGATCCAGCGGCGCTCCTCCGCGAAGCCGCGGGCAGCGTGCCCGGCGAGGTCACGGTGGAGACCGCGAAGGCACCCGCCACGTGGTCGCTCGACGCAAATCGGATCCGCGAGGTGGTCGTGAACCTGGTCGACAACGCCGTCGCCGCAGGTGCCCCGGTGGTCGCGACGCTACGCACCGAGGGCAAGCGCCTGATCATCGAGGTCTCCGATCACGGCCCCGGCGTGCCCGAGAGCGATCGCGAGAAGATCTTCGAGCCGTTCCACACCGGAAAGACGCAGGGCACCGGCCTCGGACTTGCCGTCGCCCGTCGCGTCGTGGAGTCGCATGGGGGTACGCTCTCGGTCCTGTCTGCACCGAGCGGTGGCGCCCTGTTCCGCGCCGAGATTCCGGAGTCCTGATATGGCACGCATTCTGGTCGCCGACGACGAAGCTGGTCTCCGCGAGTTCATCACCGACTCGCTCGAGCTCGACGACCACACCGTGGTCGCCGCGAAGGACGGCAAGGAGGCCGCGAAGATCCTCGAGGAGCGCGGCTTCGATCTCGTGCTCACGGATCTCAAGATGCCCGGCATGGACGGCATGACCCTGCTGCGCAAGATCCGCGCGGAGCAGCCCGAGGTCGAGGTCATCGTGATGACGGCGCACGGCACCGTCGACAACGCCGTCGAAGCGATGAAGCTCGGCGCGTTCGAGTACCTCCAGAAGCCGATCTCCGGTCCCGACGAGCTTCGCCTGCTGGTGAGCCGCGCGATCGAGCGCCGTGGCCTCAAGGACCGCACCGAGGGCACCGAGCGTCACATCGAGGACGGCGGTGGGCCTCCGCTGACCTACGGCGATCCCGCGATGAACCCGGTCGTCGAGGCGATCGAGAAGGTCGCCCGCACCGCCGCCACCGTGCTGCTCCTCGGCGAGAGCGGGACCGGCAAGGAGGTCGCTGCCCGCGCGATCCACTCGAAGAGCCCGCGCGCGACGAAGCCGTTCATGGCGATCAACTGCGCGGCGCTCACCGATACGTTGCTCGAGAGCGAGCTGTTCGGTCACGAGAAGGGCGCGTTCACGGGCGCCAGCGAGCGCAAGCGCGGCCGGCTCGAGCTGGCCGATGGCGGAACGTTCTTTCTCGACGAGGTCGGCGAGCTCAAGCTCGAGCTCCAGGCAAAGCTACTCCGCGTGCTGCAGGAGCGGCGGTTCGAGCGCGTCGGCGGCAGCCGCACGCTCGAGGTCGACGTGCGCTGGGTGGCCGCGACGAATCGCGATCTGCGCGCGATGATCGACGACGGCCGGTTCCGCGAGGATCTGTATCACCGTCTCGCGGTGTTCCCGATCAAGCTGCCGCCGCTGCGCGAGCGCCCCTCCGACGTGCTCCCGCTCGCGCGCCACCTGCTCGAGCGCATCGCCCGGGATCTCAAGCGCTCCCTCCCCCGCCTCACGCCCGCCGCCGAGAAGCGGTTGTCGGCGGCGAGCTGGCGAGGCAACGTGCGCGAGCTCGCGAACACGCTCGAGCGCGCCGCGATCCTCGCCGACGGCGAGGAGATCGATGCGAGCCACATCTGGCTGGAGGAGGCTTCGGCGAAGCCGGCGGCGGCGGTGGGCGCCAGCGGCAACGAGGTTCGGCCGCTCGCCGAGCTCGAGAAGGAAGCCATCCTCCACGCACTCGAGGTGGTTGGTGGGAACCGCCGGAAGGCTGCCGAGATGCTCGGGATCGGCGAGCGCACGCTCTACGACCGGCTCAAGAAGTACGGGGTGGAGTGAGCTGCACTGGGACACGTCCTGCGGCTTATGCAGACTGTGACTGCGGATCCTGCAGGGGTGCCGGGTTTTGTACTCCAAGTGCCTTGATTTGCTATCGGCTGATCCGGCACGCCGAATGCTTAAGGTAGGGTCATGAAACGAATCCTCACCCTGACTGCACTCGCCCTCGGCCTCTCTGGCGGCGTCGCGCTCGCCGATCGCTTTGGCGGACGCGGCGGGCGCTCGGAGATTCGGGACCACCGGAACGACCGCCCGGCGGTGCACGACCACGACCGCGGCGACAACCGCTGGCGCGGCAACGACAACCGTTGGCGTGGCAACGACAACCGCTGGCGCGGTGACAATCGCGTTCGCGTGCAGCGCGTGCGGCCCACGTTCCGCAACAACCGCTTCTACTTCAGCGGCGGAACGTATCGCACGTACAACCGCCCGGTGATCAACGTACGGTATCGCGACTACTACCGCCGCCCGGCGGTGGTCGCCGAGAACTACGACGCCGTCCCCGGCTATATCTGGTCGGCTGGCCAGTGGAGCTGGAACGGATACGAGTGGAACTGGATCGCGGGCCACTACGACGTCGACACCAGCTACAACGACGACTACTACGACCAGAGCTCGTACGATAACTCCTACGACAACTCCTACGACAACTCGTACGACAACTCCTACGACAACTCCTACGATCGCTCGTACGTCGCGCCCAGCGCGAGCGTCAGCGGCTCGGTTCAGTGGGGCCTCCGCTGACCTGAACCTCGGTCGCGCCCGACCGGTCGTCGTTGCCGCCACGCTGTAACCAGCGTGGCGGTTTCGTCGTATGCATCACCTATGACCACCTCCCGCACCGGCTTCGATCTCACGCCGCTCAGCAGCGAGCGGATCCAGGCTCTCGCCGCGGGCTTCACCCCCGAGGAGAAGCACGTCATCCTGCACCAGGGCACGGAGCGGCCGTTCTGCGGCCTGTTCCTGGACAACAAGCAGAAGGGCGTCTACGCGTGTCGGCTGTGCGGCCTGCCGCTGTTCGAGTCCTCGGCGAAGTTCGAGTCCGGCACCGGCTGGCCGAGCTTCTGGAAGCCGTTCGACGAGGCGCACGTCAAGGAGATCAGCGACGTCAGCCACGGCATGCGCCGGGTCGAGATCCGCTGCCAGCGCTGCGACGCCCACCTCGGGCACGTGTTCGACGACGGCCCCGCCCCCACGCACCTGCGCTACTGCCTGAACTCGGTCTCGATGCAGTTCGTCGCCGCCGGCGAGCCGCTGCCGCTCAAGGAGTAGCGCAGCGCTGCGACGGGCGATCGATCAGAGGGACGGCGGGCTCGTGCTCGCGAGCCCGCCCTTCGCGCCCCGATACACGTAGGCGCCGTACGCGAAGTCGGGGCGCTTGTCGCCATCCACATCGCCGAGCACGGTGAGCGAGTTGCCTCCGATGCTCATGTTCGAGCGTTTCGGCGCGAGCGTGGCCACCGGCTTGCCCGTCAGGCCCTTCGCGCCGCCGAGGTAGACGTACGCCGCGCCGGCGTTGCACGAGCTCGCCTTGTCGTCGAACGCGCTGCAGGTGGCCACGATCACGAGATCGTCGCGCTTGTCGCCATCGAGATCGCCGACCGAGGCGAACATGCCACCGAACTCCGCGCGCACGTGGTCGCGGGTGAACCGGATCTTCTTCGCGGTCACCAGGCCCTTCGCGCTACCGCGGTAGATCAAGACGTCATTCGCGACGCGGTTGCCGGTCGGCGATGCCGGCTCGACCGTGATCGCCAGATCGCCGAAGCCATCACCGTCGAAGTCCCCCGATCCGGCGCTGCCGACGAACCCGGCGTCACCGCCCAGCGGCACCGCGAGGGTGCGCTTGAGATCGCCGCCGTAGTAGATGGTCGCGGCCGGTGGGGTGATCGCGAGGAGGTCGATCTTGCCGTCGCCGTCGAGATCGCCGACGGGCTGCAGCTGCGCGCCCGGCAGATCGATCGGCGTCGTCGTCAGGCCGGTCTTCGTGCCGCGGTAGACGTGAACGCCCGTGTGATCTGGAAGCGCGACGTCGGCCAGCCTGTCGCCATCGATGTCGCCGAGCGGGATCACCCGCATCCCGAGCTGCGAGTCCTTTGCCTTCGCCGTGATGGTCTGCGCCGGCTTCGCCGCGAGGCGCTTCGGTCCGCCGAGAAACAGGTGCACCGCGCCGATCTCGCACGCCGGCATGTCGCGCGCGGACGACGGGCATCCAGGGTCGCCGAGCACGACGTCGGCGAAGCCATCACCATTGACGTCACCGACCACCTCGAGCGCGAAGAACAGGACTGGTTGGTTCGGCTTCGCGCGCGGAAAGGCGGGTGAGGTCCCCGCGACGAGCCCCTTCGCGGTGCCGAAGTAGAGCAGGCTACTATCGAGCGCGGCATCGTCGAAGCCATCACCGTCGATGTCGTGCCGGGGCGACGCCACGGCGGTGCCGTACAGGAGGCAGAGGCTGACGAGCGTACGCATACCTGGTTCTAGCGCGTGGTGACCATCAGGATCGAGTCCTGGATGATGATCCGGAGCTTGTGCACGGCGGCGAGCGTGCATGCGATCTGATCCCAGGGAACCCGCTTGAGGCGCAGCGTGACCTTGCCGTCGACCTTGTCGTTGACCACGAGGTTGACCTTGCCGACATCGGCGAGCAGACGGAACACGTCGCGGATGTCCGCGGCCTTCACGTCGAGATCGAGCGGCGTGCCGCGAAACCGCGTGCCGGGTGCACACAGGTCGCGGTCCGCCACCGCGCTGCCCGCGAGGCCCACCACCATCACCGCGATCGCCAGCGCGCGCATGCCGTCCAGTGTAGCCTGCCGAGCGTGCCGCTGCAGTCGCCGTTTCAGCCGCCCGTGCCGCCGATGCTCGCGAAGCTCTCCAGCGCGCTCCCCGAGGGCGACGGGTGGATCTACGAACCAAAATGGGATGGCTTCCGCGCGCTGGTGTGGAAGAGCGGCGACCAGATCTACCTGCAGTCGCGCGACGAGAAGCCGCTCGGTCGCTACTTCCCCGAGCTGGAGGTCTCGCTGCGCCGCGAGCTGCCCGATCGCTGCGTGCTCGATGGCGAGATCGTGATCGCCACCGGCGACCGGCTCGACTTCGACGCGCTCCTCCTCCGGATCCACCCCGCCGCGTCGCGCGTGAAGATGCTGGCCGAGGA
>JAYVLW010000511.1:0-2654 GCA_043759315.1 Myxococcales bacterium | reverse complement strand
TCGACGATGACACGGTGCGGTCCGATCTCCTGTCGTTTCTGCTCGGCGACGAGCTGCGTGCGACACAGCGCCTGCGCGCGCTCGCCACGGCCGACGGCGATGGCCCCCGGAAGATCATCGAGGCGATCGTCGCATAGGCTCGCCGTCAGCCCGCCGCTCAGACTTCGATCAGCAACACACGCGGATCGAGGCGCGACAGGTCCTTGGCATCGGAAGTGACGATCGCATGCCTGCGCTCCATCGCGCACAGGACGACGGATGCATCCACGATATCCGACGTGCCGCGCGCTCCACACAGCTGCCCGGCTCGACGGGCAGTCCTCTCGTCGAGGACGACGATCTCCACGTCGCTCCGCGCCAGCAAGCGCGCGAGACGGACTTGCTGTCGCCCGTCACGCCATACCTGCGCGAGCGCCCCCGCCGGAACGGCGACGCTTCCGCTGCCGCTGGCTCGTGCGAGCCGGGCATAGAGCGCTCGATGGTCACGCTCGAGGGCGATCAGAGCTCCGGCATCGAGGGTGTAGCCGGCCACTCACCGCCTCCGCCGTCGGGCCGCGGTTCCGCGGGGTGCACGTGGGGCCGTCCACCGCCGCGTGGCGAGCGCCATCTCCCGGTCGACCCGATGCTTCTCGACAGCGGTGAGCGGCCCACCTGTCTCGGCGAGAACCTCCGCAAACAGGTCGTCCTCGTCGAGCTTCGCCTGCTCCTCGATCGCACGTGCGACGTACGAGCTGACGCTGCTCGCTCTGCCCATCTTGACCGCCCTGCGCGCGGCCTCGGCGGCGCGCAGCGGAAGGCTGATCGCAAGCTTCTCATAGCTGGTCATACCACGAGTATGACCAGCGGCGCAGGATGAGTCAACTCGAGGCCTCGAGCCGCTTCGCGGTTCTCAGCAACCCGCTGGAGACCGGCAGACGCTCGTTCAGACGGCCGGATCCACCGCGTCCGGGGCCGCGGCGCGATCCTCGCGGGTGACCCATAGCGGCATGGTCTGCTGCTGGCGATCCTCACCGCGCAGGCGCGCGAGGTCCGCATCGATCACCGCCCGGGCGAGCGCGCGGAACGAGGCGAAGCTCTCGTCGTTCGAGGTGGCGAGCGTGTTGGAGCCGGCACGCAGGCCGCCCGCGAGCGATGGGCTCCGGCGCACGGCGGCGAGCACCGGTGCGGCGACGCGAAGGTGATCGGTGATCAGCGGCGACATGCGGGTCAGCGCGCCGACCTCCGCGTCGGTGGTGAGCTGGTTCCCGACGAGCGCCGCACCGAACCGGGACAGCGTGTCCTCGATCATGTCGGCGAGCTTCGCGTCGAGCGGGCGCAGCACGGAGAGGAGCTGCGTGACCGTGCGGGCGCGGGTCTCCGCGGCGAGCGCGGCGTCGATCAGGCTGATCTGGGTCTCGTCGGCGGAGAGCTTGCGGATGACGCGGTGGACGCAGGCCTTGAGCAAGGCGTACGCGTTGTGGAGCGAGGGCAGCTGCGGCGCCACGACGAGGAGCTTGATGTCGGCAGCACCCACGAGATCGACGACGGTGTACGACGTGCCGGCGCCGACGTCGACGAGGATGCAATCCGCATCGAGCCGTGCGATCGCGCGGATCAGCCGCAGCTTCTGCGCGGACGGGAGGTTCGCCGAGCCGGGGCGCGAGGCGCCCGGCACCAGATCCACGTTCGGCGCGACGTTGAGGCGCGCCTCGTCGAGGGTCTCGATGTTGTGATCGAGAAAGTCGGAGAGCGAGCGGGCGGGGTGGAGTGCGCCCATCATGGTGTGGAGGTTCGCGGCGCCGAGGTCGGCGTCCACGAGCGCGACGCGGTGACCGAGGCGGCCGATCGCGATCGCGAGGTTCGCTGCGACCGTCGACTTTCCGACGCCACCCTTGCCGCCGGCGATCGCGACGATGCGGGGAACCGGCTTCCTAGGCGGCGGCGCCATGGTGCCTCCTGGGGGTGAGCTTCGCGAGCGCGGTGGTGAGCGCCGGCTCGAGCTGATCGATGACGGAATCGAGGGTGGTCATCAGCGACGCCGTCGCCGACAGGTAGTCGCGCTCCGAGGCGGGCCGTCGAGAGACGTCGTCGGCCCTCTCGACTTCCCGCTGCGCGAGGAGCGAGGCGAACACGAGAGGCTGGAGCGTTCGGGCGAGCGCCTTCTCGATCCGCTCGAGGCGCGGGCCGGTGTTGCCGCGCGCGATCTCCACGCGTGCGAGCTTGCCGAGCTTGCGCGCACGACGCAGGCCGCGGGTGAAGCTCGCGAGGTGATCGACGAACCGCGCGTGGCGCTCGGCATCGACCCGGGCGGTCGCGGCCGCGAGGATGACCCCGACGTCGATGGGCTCGGCGAGCTCCGGCGCGACCGCGTGGAGCGGGACGTGGACCATGCCCTCGATGTAGGCGCCGCCCTCGGTGCAGTTGTAGACGTCCGTGTCGGTGACGGAGGTCATCCGCTCGACGAACCAGCGGTGGAACATCGCGAACATGAAGCTCGAGGGGACGGTGCCGCCGTGCCAGCCGGGCAGATCGATGCGGCGCTCGGCAGCCGCGCTCGGACCACCGGTGGCCTTCATGGCGTGGAAGCCCTTGCTCCAGCCCTCGACGCGCATCACGCCGCTGTCGTCGATGACGGCGCGCGCACCGCCGTCGGAGGAGGTGGCGACGTAGTACTC
>JAYVLW010000510.1:0-4014 GCA_043759315.1 Myxococcales bacterium | reverse complement strand
TCGCGCCAACCGCCCGATGGCACGATCGCGACCAGCCGGCCCCACGGCTCGCGTGGCGGTGATCCGAACAGCGCGACGCCGTGGCGGATCAAGGGATGGACCTTGGTCTCCTCGGGATCGACTCTCTCGTAGCGCAGCACCTCGCGTCCCACGAGGAGCGTCATGCCGTCGACGAGCTCGACCGGCAGGTCCGCCTTCTTGAACACGCCGTTGAGGGTGTCGAGGGAGAGCACCTTCACGCCGTCGCCCGTGCGTTCGAAGCGTGCGTGCTGTCGCGCGAGGAACCGATCCTCGTCGAACGCGATGTCCGCGCCGGCGCGACCGACCACCGCGTACTCGCCGACCAGGGAGAACCGCTGGCCATCGGAGCCATCGCGATTGACGAGGATCGCGGTTCCCCAAGCGGGTCCCGCGACCGGTGCAGCGCGACCGGCCGGCATCGCGATCGATCCGGCGCGCACACCATCGGTCGCGAGCGTTGCGCCCTGCGGATCGATCGACACGTTGCTCGCGGGCAGCGGTCCGACGAGCGACCGCCCGCCCGATGCGGTCTCCATGCCGGGTGCCGAGGGCATGCGAGGGCGTGGATTCTGGCCGGGATCGGTCGGCTGCATCGCCTGCATGTGCAGCCCGCACTGCTGGCAGTAGGCGAAGCCCACGGGCGTCGGCGTGCCGCACCGCGGGCACGTGATCATGTTGCCCTGCGCCGGCGGGCTCGGCGTCTGCGCGGATGCCGACACCACGACCTTCGGTGACGATCCGCCGATCGGCGCCATCGGCCCGGGCGGCGGCACGACGCCGGGCGCCGTCGACGGCATCCCCCCCGGCGGCATCATCGACGCGGGCGCCATGGTCGGCGCGATCGCAGCGGACATCGGCGGCGCCATCATCGGCGCGCCCACCGGAGACATCATTGGCGCGCCACCGATCGCACCGAGTACGCCACCCGTCGGCGGCGGGCTCATCGGGCCGCCTCCCCCCGTGGGCATGGCCGCCGCGGTCTGCCCCAGTGCGCTGCCGCACGCGCGACAGAACTTCATCCCGGGAGGATTCTCCCCACGACAGACGCCGCAGATCACGGGCAACCCTGGCGGTTGAGCGAGGGTCTGGGCATAGACTGGTGGCGCCGCTGCAGGCGCCAGCGAGCTGCCACAGTTGAGGCAGAACGACGACCCGGCTGGGCTTTCGTGGCCACACATCGAACAACGCATCGGACCCCTTGGGTTGAACCCGCCACGAGTGTCTCAACAACACTCGGCGATTTGAATGGCACGGGGCGGGTTTGCAACGCAGCGTCGACCTTGCTAAGACCGCCCGGCTCCGTGGCACGCAACCTCGCTTATCGACTCGCGCTCGTGGCGGCATTCGCGGGTGCTGTCGGGGCCACCGCGTGTGTGGACTCGGCAGTCCGCACCGCCCCGTTCCGCGTCCGTCCCGATGCCCCGGAGGCCGGCGCGCTCGCCGGCCCGTTCAGCGGTCGCGTCGTCGACGGCACCACCCACGCTCCGGTCGCCGGCGCGCTGGTCTACGGGGCCTGGACGATCGAGCGCGGCACCGGCCTGCCCGAGCCCGCGGGTGCGCGCGAGTTCGTCGGCTCGACGGACGCGAACGGCGCCTATCGGATCCCGGAGCTGCTGTCGATCCCCAAGGGGACGCGGGTCACCGAGTTCACGCTGCTCGTCTACAAGCGCGGCTACATCGCCTACCGCAGCGATCGCCGGTTCACCGATCTCGGCATGCGCATGGACTTCGCCCAGCGCGACAACCAGGTCCTGCTCGATCGCTGGCGGTCGGATCTCTCGCACGCGCGTCACCTCCGGTTCGTCGGCGGCGGCACGACCGTCGCCGCGCTCACGCAGTGGGAGCTCGCCGATGCGAGCGCCGAGCTCGACGGCAAGCGCAACGCCGGGAACGATCTACGGCCCGGTCGCGGCGATGGTCAGTACGTGGTCGCGGCGCAGCTCCTGACCGAGACCGACATCAAGGCCCGCACGAAGTACGACGGGGCGTTCGAGACCGGCCCACTCTCCGACGAGCCCGACACGGCGACCTACTCGTCGCAGCACTTCAAGGCACAAGGCCGCCCGGAGACCTGGGACGTCGCGATCCGCATGTGGCGCCTCGAGCCCGGCAAGGCACAGGAGCGCTACGACGAGCTCGTCACGCAGCTGCCCGGCACCGTCGAGAAGGATGACATCGCGAACCGCTCGTTCGTCGCCCTCGAGAACGATATCCGCGGCGTCGGCTTCCTCGATGCGCCACGCGGAGTGGTGGTGCTGATGACGTGCGGCACCAACACCTGTACGAACGCCGAGGACGCGGTCGCGCTCGCGACCACGGTCTACGGCCGGATCAAGGCGCTGCTGCCCGCGCCTGGGAGCACGATCAAGTGAAGCGCCTCGGTGCGTCGATACTCGTCCCGGGGCTCGTGGCCGGTTTGCTCGGCGCCCTGGCCACGCCCGCCGCGGCCTGGGAACCGGAGACCACGCAGGCCGGGCTCGCGGAGCAGGCGGCGCTCGCGTCGCGCCTCCACAAGCGGCTCGTCACGCTCGGCTTCACCGGCGGGCTGTTCGAACAGCTCACGATTCCTCCGGCGGACGCGCCCGCGCTGATGTCGGCGATCAAGCTGCTGTCCCCGACGCACGGCGCCGTGCCCGATGCGCGCGGCCGCCAGGTCGCGCTGTCATGGCTCGCCGCGGGTGCGGCGCTCGCGGATGTCCCGGCCGCCACCGGCGCGAACCACTTCTTCGATCCGATCTCGAAGGCAGGTTGGCAGGCGCCCGACCGCGGCCTGTTCCGCGGCGCCTCCGACAAGATCCGCGAGGCGATCGGCCGGGCGGACCTGCCCGACCGCGGAATTCCCGCTCCAGACTGGGTGACCGCCAAGCAGAACCCGTTCAACGTCGATGCCTTTCTCGGGCAGTACGCGAAGGCTGTCAGCGCGAAGACCGGGGGCGAGCGCTCGCGTCACATGGCCGCCGCGCTGATCGCGGCCGGCGCGATCCTCCACACCCTCGGCGACCTGGGCGCGCCGTCGCGCGTGCGGGGAGACGAAGCGAGCCACCTCGAGCCGATGGGTGCGGGTCCGGACGATCTCGGCTCGCGGTTCGAGCGCATTGCCGCGCTCGCCCACGGTCGTCTCGGCGTCGGCGCACCGACCCGCGTGGTGACGCGCGACCGCCTGCGCGAGTTCTTCACCGGCCAGTCCAAGGCCGGTGTCGGGCTCGCGGATCTGATCTCGCGTTCGTACTTCTCCCCGAACACCCTGCCGTCCCCGACACGCGTCGGGGCCGAGACTCGCCCCAAGCTCGCGCGGACCGAGCCCAAGCTGCCGTCCCGGTTGAACCTGATGGCCGCGAGCCGCGACGACGGCACCACGCTGCGCGACGCCGCCGGCACGTGCCTCGCCCGCTACAAGGTCGATCACGGACTGCTGTCGTTCTGGATCGACGACGACTGCATGCTCGAGCAGATCGCCGCGATCCTCCCCGAGGTCGCTGCCTACGAGGCCGGCCTGCTCGACTTCCTGCTTCGCGGCGATCTGACGATCACCGTCGGTGACGCCATCGTCGTCAGCGGCGTAGGCCTGGGCGCGGGCACGGTGCAGGTCCTCGTCGAAGACGATCGCGGCGTGCGCACCGAGCTCGGCGCCGCGCAGGTCGCCGGCACCGCCGACGAGCTGATCAAGGTCCCAACGCCCGCCGGTGGCGTGCGCGTGGTGGCGGTCTATCGCGGTGCGGATCGCGCGGGCGAGCCGCTCGTGGCCGTCGGCGCCATGCCGCTCGCGCGCTAGCTGGGCGTTGCGCGGGTACAATCGCGGCTCATGGCGAAGAAGCGACGCGACGATACCGACGGGCTCGATCGCATCATCGGCGTCCTCGATGCCGCGCCACCGGGGCTCCACGATCTCGAGCCGCCGAGCGCCCAGCTGCCGAAGGGGCTGCCCGAACCGCTGATCGAGCTGTACGCCCGCTGCGATGGTGGGCGGATCTTCTTCGAAGCCATCGAGATCTT
>JAYVLW010000509.1:0-10299 GCA_043759315.1 Myxococcales bacterium | reverse complement strand
ACCTCCACCTGCCGAAAGGGATGGGCACCAGCAAGCTCGCGGCCAGCCTGTCGCGGATCGCGCCGACCAAGGACGCGACGACGCGCAACTGGCGCACGGTGCTGACGCTCGCGGGAATGCTCGCCGCCCGCTAACGCGCGGGGTGGATCGCGATCGTGTCCCAGCAGGCTTGCTCGGCGCCGGCCATCACGTCCGCGGTGAGCGAGATCCGGTTCTCCCAGTGCGCGCGCATCATGCCGATGAACGCACCGAACACGAGCTCCATGAGGACGTAGGCATCGAGAGACTTGACGAGGCCTTCCTGCTGCGCGCGGCGGATGACCAGGAGCGTGAAGTCCTTCACGTTGCGATCGATCGCGATGCTCTCGGCATCGAGATACGAGGCGTGGTTGTGCAGCTCGATGAACGCGAACGCCATCGGCGCGCCGAGCGCGAACGCCACCATCTCGTTCCACATCACCTGGAATTGCGTGCGCAGCGGCGCAGCCTGCGGGAACGCGGTGAACACGCGCTGCGCGATCGCCGCCTTCCACGTGCGATAGAGCGCGTTGACCAGCGCCTCCTTGCTCTCGAAGTAGTGATAGATGGTGCCCGCCGCGATGTCGGCCTTCTCCGCGATCTGCGGGATCGCCGTGCCGTGGAAGCCGCGCTCCACGAAGCACTGGAGGGCGGCATCCAGGATGGACTCGCGCCGGTCCGGTCGGTCGGGAGGACGGCCTCGCTTGGCTCGGGTCACCATTTGTTGAATGAATATTCGTAAAATAATCGACGGTTGTCAAGAACCAGGATTTTCGGCGTTGACATGGCATTAGCTGGCCTGTTACCTGTCTTTCAGATTAACCGAATGAACGTTCATTCGAAAATACACCAGGAGCCCGACCATGCTTTTCCAGACCGCCCTCGCCTCTCTCGCCGCCCTCGGAACCTGCGCCGGCCTTCCCGCCGGCAACATGAAGGACCCGCACTACTGGGGCGACTACATGCTCGACAAGTACGAGGCAGAGCGTCAGGTCCCGGCTCACCTCGAGCCCGGCCCGGCGCCGCTCGCGCACCCGCGGACGGTGCTCCTGATCACCGGCGTGACGATCCCCGCCGTGTGGTTCGAGCCGATCAAGGCGCGGCTCGTGCGTGATGGCTTTCGCCCGGTGGTCTACGAGCCGCCCGCCCTGCTCAGCGGGGATCTGTTCGAGAACTCGGAGGCGCTCGCCACGGTGGTCGACACCATCCGGGCGCAGACCGGCGAGGACAAGATCGACATCCTCGCGGAGTGCACCGGCGGCCTGATCGCTCGCCACTACATCCAGTCGCTGGGCGGCGACGAGCACGTCTCTCGCCTCGTCACGTTCATCTCGCCGCAGCATGGCCTACCCAAGGCGCCGATCGCGTTCGACGTCGCCGGCTGGCCCGCGCTCGCGCACCTGTCGCCCGGGAGCGACTTCCTCCATGCGGTCAACGACGCACCGCTTCCGGCGAACGTGCCGATCACCTCGATCTACACGAGCACCGACGAGTTCATCCAGCCGTACGAGACGTCGATCATCCCGGGCGCCCACAACATCGACCTCGGGGGGAACGGCTTCGTCGGTCACTTCGAGTTCTTCTGGAACCCCGAGATCTACCTGGTCATGCACACGGCGCTGACCGAGCACGTTGCCTCCGATGATCCGGCGACGACTCCGGATCCGGACGCTCCCGATCCGACCACGGCCGACGACGGCGGTGGATGCAACGCGGGCGGCAACGCGGCGGGTGGCACCCTGCTCCTCGTGTTCGGCATGCTCGTCGCGGCGCGTCGCCGCCGCCACCTCCGCTGATCGGAGCTACGCTGCGCGCATGCAAACGCGCGTGTACGCCGCCGCTTCGTCCTCTGCCCCACTCGCACCATCGACGATCGAGCGTCGCGCCGTAGGCCCGCGGGATGTCCAGCTCGATGTGCTGTTCTGCGGCTTGTGCCACTCCGACATTCATCAGGTGCGCTCCGAGTGGGGCAAGGCCTCCTTCCCGATGGTGCCCGGGCACGAGATCGTCGGCCGCGTCACCGCGATCGGCACAGAGGTCACGCGGTTCGCGATCGGCGACACCGCCGGCATCGGCTGCCTCGTCGACTCCTGCCGCAGCTGCCGCTACTGCGGCGAGGACCACGAGCAGTTCTGCGAGAAGGGTGCAGCCGGTACGTACAACTCGACCGAGATGGACCGCGTCACGCCGACGTACGGCGGCTACTCGCAGCAGGTGGTCGTCACCGAGGCCTTCGCGCTCAGAGTTCCGAGCCACCTCGATCCCGCCGGCGCCGCGCCGCTTCTGTGCGCCGGCATCACCACGTACTCGCCGCTGCGCCAGTGGGGCTGCAAACCCGGGATGCGTGTCGGCGTGGTCGGCCTCGGCGGTCTCGGGCACATGGCCGTCAAGCTCGCCGCGGCGATGGGCGCCGAGGTCACGATGCTCAGCACCTCGCAGAGCAAGCAGGCCGATGCCGCGCGCCTGGGAGCGACGGACTTCGGCCTGACCAGCGACGACGCCACATTCAAGCGCCTCCGGAGCCGGTTCGATCTGCTGATCGACACGGTGTCCGCGAAGCACGACTACAACGCCTATCTGCGGCTGCTCGTGCCGTTCGGCACGATGGTCTGTGTCGGGGCGCCACCGGAGCCGTCGCCGATGTCTGCGTTCTCGCTGATCGGCGGCAACAAGCGCCTCGTCGGCTCCGCCATCGGCGGCATCCGCGAGACGCAGGAGCTGCTCGACTTCTGCGGCCAGCGCAACATCGTCGCCGACGTCGAGGTGATCGCGGCCGAGAAGATCAACGAAGCCTACGAGCGCACGATCAAGGGCGACGTGCGCTACCGGTTCTCGATCGACGCTCGCACACTCTAGGCGACGGGGACGAGCGTGCTCCAGCAGTTGCTGCAGCGCGAGGCGTTGCTCATGCCCGTGGACTTGCAGGTCGGGCACTCGCGCGTCGCGGGTGCCTCGCCGAGCGCGAGCATGCCGAGGAACGCATCCCACTGCTTCCGCAACTCGGGGTTGGTGGTCGCGGTGATCTCGGTCTCGAGACCGGCGACGAGGGTGCGGAGCTTGGTGACCGTGGTGTCTGCAACGTTCATGGTGTGCCTTTCCTGTTCGAACTATCGCCGTGAGGGTCGCGTGAGCAGTTTGCGGATCCGGGCCGCGAGATCGTCACCGGGATCGACCGACGACAGCCAGTGAGCGAGACCATCCGGCTCGGTCACGTCGTCGCCGATCGTGACGAGCTTCGCGCGCGGGTGCGCGTGGTCGACGAACGTCCGCATCTCCTCGGCGATCAGCGACGGCACCGAGTCCGCGATCGCGATGACGTCCGGTTCGAAGTGGAACTCGCCGAGACGCACGATCGCCTCGAGGGGCGTGGACACGTCGACGACGGCGCAGCCCGCCGCGCGAAACGCCTCCGCCATACGGAGCCTGCGCACCGTCGTCGCATCGACGATCACGATCGAAAGCACCCGGCCGTGGCCGTGTGATGCGGTCAACGCATCATCGATCACGCGATCGAAGCCAGCCGGCACCGTGTCGAAGCCGATCGCGATCGAGGTAGCGCCGACCCGGAGGATCTTCCCGGACAGCTGCAGCCAGCCGGCTTGCTGCGTGTCGAAGCGCAGCTCGAGAGCCACGTTGCATCCGAGCACGCGATTTGGTGCAGTGACGAGCGTGGTCACGAGAACACCGCCGCTCGACACGTTCGCGAACCGACCGCGCACCTCGTAGTCACGTGCACGGATGCTGACGGTCCCTTTCGGGCACAGACGGTCGCTCTGCCGGCGTTCCATCCGGCGTTCGGTTTCGATGCTCAAGGCTTCTCTGGAGGAAGCAGCGAGCTTTCGTCCGGGCACACCCTAGCGTGTCCGGAGCGGCGCGTCGAGCGGAAGCTCCATCGCCGGTGAGCCCGGGTTGTCGACACGACGCGTGGCCCGCGAGATGCTCCGTGCATGAGCGACCGCGAGGTGTTCGGCACCTCAGATCCCGACAGCCCCGTGACGCGGGCAGAGCTCGAACGCGCCCTTCGCAACATCAACCTCGGCTACCTCGAGCTCCGCGATGCGATGCTCGAGATCGGCGCGCGCTTGATCGCGCTGACCGACGAGCTGACCCGTCGGATCGATGGCGTCGAACCACTCCCCGCGGAGCCAGGGACGGCGGCGCCAGCCGCGACCACGACGATCGAGCTCGGCGCGCACGCGAACGTGCCCAACGCCCTCTCGAACATGCGCGCCGCGGATGTGGGTCAGCGCAACCGCGTCAGCATGGATCTCGATCCGATCGACAAGTACGCGATCGAGTCTCCGCAGGTACCGTGCGAGGAGCTGATGCCGATCTGCCAGGCGCGGTGCTGTCGGATGTCGTTCGGAATCTCGACCCAGGATCTCGACGAAGGTGTGATCCAGTTCGACTACGGGCAGCCCTACATGATCCGGCAGCGCCAGAGCGACGGCTACTGCGTTCACAATGACCCGACGACCCACGGCTGCACCGTGCATGGACAGCGGCCGCGGGTCTGCCGCAAGTACGATTGTCGCGACGACGATCGAGTGTGGGCCGACTTCGAGAAGCGGATCCCGGCATCGACAGTGGCGGCGATGTTCCAGCGCCCGGAGCCCGAGCCGCGCGAGATCCCGCTCACCGAGATGCTGGGGCGCGTGCAGGCACATCAGGCCGCGGTCGCGCGCGAAAAGACGGCCATCGCAGAGGGGTTCCACGACGAGGTGGCGGCGGTCGGACCGCCACCCAAGCCACGTAAGCCCGTCGTGTGACCGAGTCGTGTCACGACGCTGACGTACAAGGCGCACCCAGCCACCTAGGCTGCGCCATGGCCAAGCGCGTCACGACGTCGACCTCGATCAGCGGCTTCGGCGTGTGGCACCCGCCAACCGTGCTCGACAATGTCGAGTTGTGTATCGCGTTCAACGAGTTCGTTCGGCGCGATAATGCGAAGAATGCCGCGGCGATCGCCGCAGGAACGCATGCGGCGCTCCGCGAGTCCTCCCCGGAGTTCATCGAGCGCGCATCGGGCATCGTCCGCCGCTATGTCGAGGACAAGACGGGCCTCCTCGATCCGGAGCGCATGTGCCCGAACATCCCGGAGCGACCCGAGGACCAGGTCAGCGTGCAGGCCGAGTACGCGGTCCACGCCGCGAACAAAGCGCTCGAGGTCGCCGGGCGCGTCGGAGAGGACATCGATCTGGTCGTGCTCGGCGCCTCGTGCCTGCAGCGCAGCTATCCCGCGATGGCGATCGAGGTCCAGGCGCTCCTGGGCGCGCGCGGTCATGGCTTCGACATCTCGCTCGGCTGCTCGACGGGCACCGCCGCGCTCCAGCTCGCCTCGCAAGCCGTGCAGCTCGGGAACTCGCGCTGCGCACTCGTGGTGCTGCCGGAGCTGACCAGCCCGCACCTCAACTGGCGCGATCGCGACGCTCACTTCATCCTCGGCGACGCTTCGGTCGCGATGATCGTCGAGCCCTCCGAGCGCGCGCGCGCTGGCTCGTGGGAGATCCGGTCGACCCACATGGCATCGAAGTGGTCGAACAACATCCGGAACAACTTCGGCTTCATGAACCGCTGCGATCCGAGCACCGAACACGCACCCGACAAGCTGTTCCACCAGCACGGCCGCCGCGTGTTCAAGGACGTGGTGCCGCTGGCGGAGGCGTTCGTCAACGAGACCATCGCCGCGCATGGCCTCGCGCCCGATCAGATCGCGCGCTACTGGCTCCACCAGGCGAACCAGAACATGAACGATCTGATCGCGAAGCGCGTCCTCGGCCGAGATGCCACGGCCGAGGAGGCGCCGCTCGTGCTCGCCGAATACGGCAACACGGCCTCGGCGGGGTCGCTGATCGCGTTCGCGCTCCACAACCAGGACCTGCCCGAGGGCAGCATCGGTGTGATGGCCGCGTTCGGCGCGGGCTACTCGCTCGGTTCGCTCGTGCTCCAGCGCGCCTGAGACGACGCGCTTTCATCCCGCCGCTGTGCCTCCGCTACTCGTGGTAGGAGAGCCACCATGGTTCCGTGGAAGGTGCTCGAGACGGTGACGACGCGCGAAGGCGAGCTCCAGCTTCGCCAGCGTGGCGCCCGCGAGTTCCTGATCACGATCGAGGGCCGCGTGCTGATGACGAGCAGCGAGCGCTCCTCGGAAGAAGCGGTCGCCACGCTCGCCTGCAAGGAGATCGCGGGGCGGCCCGCGCCGCAGGTACTGATCGGCGGGCTCGGCATGGGATACACGCTGCGCGCCGCGCTCGATGCGCTGCCGCCGAAGGCGCGGATCACGCAGGTCGAGCTGACCGCACAGGTCGCCACCTGGTGTGCCGGGCTGATGGCGCCGCTGACGCGCGGTGCAGCGCTCGACAAGCGCGTGCGAGTGGTGATCGAGGACGTGGCGCGGGTGATCGAGCGCGCGCCAGCGGGGCAGCTCGACGCGATCATCCTGGACCTGTACGAAGGCCCGCACGCGGCGCAGAAGCGCGAGAACGATCCGTTCTACGGCCGTGCGGCGCTGGTGCGCAGCTTCACGGCACTGCGGCCGGGCGGCATCCTCGCGATCTGGTCCGAGGAGGCCAACAACATCTTCAAGAAGCGCATGACCGACGTGGGATTCGAGACGACGCTGCACCACCCCGGCGGCAGCCGTGCGTACGTGGTGTACCTCGGTCGCCGTCCCGAGCCGCAGCCCGCGCGGTGGCGACGCAAGCGCTGACCGGAGACCACGAGCGGCGTCCCGGTCGGCGGACCGCGGGAACCGCGCTAGAGTCGGCGCGATGACGGCCAACCGGGTCCTCGACCAGGTGCAATCGCTCGCGCACGTGGAGGCGCTCGCGCCCGCCGACTATGCTCGACAGCTCGCTGGCGAGCTCGCGGCGGTGGAGACGCGCGAGGACATCGCCGCGCGCGACGACCTGCTCCGGGGCGCGATCTCCCGGATCGACGCGACCGCCGCGCGCATCATGCGGATCCGTCTCGAACATGCGCTCGCCGATGACACGGCGATCGCGGCACCGACGCGCAAGGTGTTCGCGCAGACCGTCGGCGATTACGCGGGCCGGCTCGATGTGCTGGAGAGCCGTGCGCGCGATGTCGCGGCGCGCAACGGTGCGACCGATCCGGGCGACATCGCGGACCGCGTCGTCCGGGCCGCCGAGGCAACGCTCGCTGTGCGAGCCGAGCTGTACGGGGGCGTGCTCGCACTCGTCGCGCGTCTCGCGGCGGCCGAGGTGCCGATGGCGGATGCGAAGGCGCGCGATCGGCGCGACGCGGAGGCGCCTCGCCGGCTGTGGAGCGCCGTGCGCCGCGAGCTCGAAGCGATCGCCGCGCGCCCAGAGCGGATCCTGGGGGCGGAGTTCGCGATCCGGCTCGCGAGCTGGGAGAGTCTCCTCGACGAACCAGAGCCGGAGACCGAGCCGGCGCTCGCGGACTTGATCGAGCTCGACTGACTAGAGCGTGCCCGCGATCATCTGCCGCAGCGCCTGGATGTGCTGCGCCGGGCCCCCGAGCCGCTCGAGCTGCGCGACCTCCGCCTTTGCCGCCTTCGCGTCGCCCGTGGCGAACAGGGCCGAGGTCAGGTTGATCCGCGCTTCGTGCCAGTCCGCCTTGAGCTCGAGACACGCGCGGAGATCAGCCACCGCCTGCGTGAAGCTCCGGCGCCGCAGCAGGCAGTTCGCGCGATTGAACCGCAACAAGTTGTTCGCCCCGCCTCGCTCGATCGCTGCGTCGTACACGGCGATCGCCTCGTCGTCCTTCTTCTGGGACGAGAGCGCGAAGCCGAGCTCTCCCGTGATGCCGATGTTGTCGGGATCCCAGCCGTTCGCGCGTCGCAACAACCCTTCGGCGGCCGCGTAGTTGCCCGCCGTGACCATCGGCGCGACAGCGTCGAGCACCATCGCGGCGTGCTCGGGGAACCGGTGCGCGACCGCCTGCTGCATCGCCGCCGGGTCATCGATCGCGACGTCGAGCGCGACGCGCAGACCTGCATCGAGGTGGTGCCCGTGCTCGGCCAGCAGCGCGCGCGCCCCCTCGCGGTCGCCGGCGAGGGCGTGCACGGAGATCGCAGCGCGGATCGCGATCGCGTCGCCGGGGAGCTGGGCTACCGCGCGCAGTGCAAAGTCCGTCGCCGCCGCGTCTCCACGCTTCGCGGCGATGATCGCACGACTCGACAGTGCCTGCGGGGTCGCGATCTGCGCGAGCTCGGCATCCGCCGCGGCCTCGTCGCCGCGCATCAACGCGATCATCGCTCGCTGGTGCCGCATGTCATCGACGCGCTCGCCGGCCGCGATCGACTCCACGGCGACCGCATCTGCACGATCGAGATCGCCCGTGACCATGTGCGCGAGCACCTCGCTCATCCGCGGGACCTGCGGCGCGTCGTTCGGATCGGCGTTCAAGATCTCCGCGGTCACGCCGATCATCGACAGCGTCTCGGCCAGGTGCCGTGCGTCCTCACCCGGCGTATTCGCCACGATCAGCACGCGCTTCATCTTCAGCACGGCGTCGACAAGCTTCGCGGCATCGTACGCGTCGACCACGAGCTTGCCGACCGCGTACGCCGGCGCCGTGTCTGCGAGCTGCGACATCGGGATCGCATCGCCCGCGAGAAACGTGACGCCATCGTGCCACGTGCCGTGCACGCAGCTACCGCGGAGCTCGACCGTGAGCGGGCCTTGCTTCAGCGTCGTCAGGGGTCGGACCTCGACAGGCTTCACCGTGACCGCCGCACCGCCACGATCCACCGGCCGATCGGGATGCGTGGCGAACACGTGCGCGAGCCCCGCCGCCCGCGCCGTCGCCGTCGCCGCGAGGTGCCCGGCATCGGCGCCATTGCACACGATCACGCGCTTCACGAGCCCCTCGGGCAACGTCGGCACGACGACCGGATCGATCGTCGGCAACAGCACGAGCACCATCGCTTGCGCGCCGCACTCGAACACGGTGCCCCACGGCGCTGCGCCGATGATCCACGCCTTGCCGCCGCCGTCCGTGCGCGGTGGGCTCGGCGCGCCCTCGGTCTCGTCGTCCGCTTCTTCGCCGTCGTCGTCCCCGGCCGGTCCGCCCTGACGACTCAGACTCTGCTTCACGATCCCGGGCCACGCGGAAGCATCCGTGCTCGCGCACTTCTCCGCGGCACCTTCGAACACCCACTCGCGGTCACCGAGCAGGACGCTGCCGGTGCGTACGTCCATCTCGCTCGCGCCCTGCCCCGCATCGGCGAGTACCTCGCGCACCACGGCGACGAAGGCATCGAACCGAGCACCATCGGCCCCGAACGCGTCGCGCGCCCACCCGGGCGGCTTGCGCGGTCCGCCCGCTCCGAACAGCTTCCCGAACCAGCCCATCTCGGCGCCGGACCTTAGCAGCGTCGAGCCGCCCGCGACAGCGGCACGGCGCGCGTGCCCGTCAGCGCTTGCGCTTCCGAGGCTTCGCCCGGACCTCGGTGGCGCGCAGCCTCGCGATCCGCGCGATCAAGCGCACGGGAGGAGCGACCGTGTAGGAGAACCGGATCGTGCAGTTCTCGACGTCGACGCCGACGAGCTCTTCGGCAAGCGCGCCCGTGATCGACGCGTAGATCGGGTACAGCGCGTAGTGTTGCTTCCATGCTCCGAGATAGAGGACGGTCCCGCCGGGCAGCGAGAACGCGGGGATCCGGTACTTGATGCTCTCGACGACCCCCGGGACGGTCTTGACGATCGCCGCACGAACACGCTGCAGCACGGTCCGCACGGCCACCGGCTGCGCTGCGAGATACGCGGCGACGGTCGTGATCGGCTTCGCCGCCATCAGTACGTGGTGGACTCGAGGTGCGGACCGTCGGCCGCGAGCGTGACGATGTAGAGCCGGTTGTACTCGGTCTCCGCGATCGCCGGCACGGTGGTGCCCGAGAGCGCCTTCACCGTATCCGGCACCGTGTTGGAGTGACCGACGATCAGCACGGCCTGTTGCGACGGGTTCATCTTCACCGCATTGGCGAGGTCCGTAGCGTAGGCCACCGAGCTCGCGCCGACGGTCTTCACCTGCACGGCGATCCCCGCCGCGGTGGCGGCCGGCGTCGCGGTGTCCTTCGTTCGTCGGTACTGGCTCGTGTAGATCGCGGCGAGCTGGTCGTCCGCGAGCATCGCCGCGAGGCTCTCGGCGCGGGTCTGGCCCGCGGCGGTCAGGCCCGGATCGTTCGGATCCGCCGTCGTCTCGGCGTGCCGCACCACGTACACCTTCGTCACCGGCGTCACCGCCGCATCGGGGCCCGGCTCTCCGCCATCATCGCCACCGCACGCGGCGACCAGC
>JAYVLW010000508.1:0-14746 GCA_043759315.1 Myxococcales bacterium | reverse complement strand
ATTCGTCGCACTGCACCCAGACTCCAAACTGGTCTCAAAGGGAGGGGCTGGCGGCGCCGAGGGCACTCCGACTCCGAACGATACGGCAGCGCCCGACCTGGGCACCGTCTGTACCCCAAGCGCTCAGTTCCTTTGCGGCAACGGAGGGAACGGAGCCGCCGTGGGAATTGCCGCGACGAATGGCGGCGATACCCTGCCTGCTAACTACGCGGCCACAGGAGGCGGCGGTGGCGGTCTGGGCCGCATTCGTATCAACACTCCCACCGCGAGCTACGAGAAGGACACGAGCGTCGTGGAGGCCGGTGCTCTTACGACCGGTACTGTTCAGACGCGCTGACCAATCAGGGGCAGACGCCGGTGCCGGTACCAGCAGCGAGCGGTAGGAAGCCGTAGACGTTATCGAAGGGCATGTACGTCCAAACGCCAGTGATCGTCGCGAAACACGTATTCACGGCCGACGCGACCAGGAAGATATCGTCATCGGTCTTGAACGTAGTGCCGCCAGATGACATCGATCCCACGCCGAAGTTGCCCGCGTTGCCGAGCGCTGTGACCTTGACGTTCGACAGCGTGACCATGGCGCCCTCGTAGGGCTCGCCAGTAGCTGCGACGCTGAGCTCTGCGGCGGTCTTCCCGGTGACCGGAGTCGTTCCGGCCATCCCATTGGCGGCGGTGATCGTTAGCGCCTTGATCTCCGTCAGGGTCTCGGTACCCATGTTGTCGTTGAACTCCTGCACCGTGCCGATGACGTTCACTTTCGAGCCAACTGGGAACGCAGTGAGATCGCTGCCAGGGCCGAAGATGTAGACGCTCTCGTTCGGTCCTGGAACACCGGCGTTGGTCTGGACCCACATGTTGAACCGCTTGTTCTGTGCGGTGGGAACTGCCTTCGACAGTGCGGTGACGATCACGCCCTGGAGCTCGATGCCGCCCATCGGGGTCGTAGTCTGTAACGCGGGGATCGTCGTCACCGCGCGGCACGCCGCCAGGGCCGGGATGCAGCTGTTGTCTGCGCAGTCCTTGAAGCCGTTGCCATCGTTGTCGATGCTGTCGGCGCATGTCGCGGCTGCTTCGGCCGCCGGGCAACTCATGCCACCCGTCACCACGTCGGCAGTGTTGCGCTGGTAGAGGAGGTAGTCGAAGAAGTAGTCGAGCACGCCGGTCGCACTGGCGAGGCAAGCGTTGTTGCCCAGGCCCGTCGTCGGGAAGGCGGAGAGCGCCGACTCCAAGACCAACTGCCCGGTGACGTCAAACTTCTCGAGCGTCGGATCCGGCGTGGCGCCCCCGATCTTCTGCACGGAGGAGAGCTTGGAGATGTTGTTGACGGTGATCAGTACGCCTTCCCACTTCTCCCACTCTGCATCCCGCTCCGCCTGCGTGTCCTTCTGACCGATAGCAAGCGCGTCGACGACCATCGGCGCCGGCACCGTGCCGGTGCCCGTCTTGGTCACCGTCATCATGGCGCCGTTCGCTGCCTTGAGCTCGGTGATCGTGCGACCGCTCATGTCGCTCGCCAGCGCAAACTCGTCCTTCTGGGCGCCGGCAATATCGACGATGTCGCCGACGGCGAGCGTGGAGACCGATGCCAGCGGCGCACCGAAGACATGCACACCGGAGAACGGACCGCCGCCCGGTTCCTCGACCCAGAAATCACCGGTCTTGGCGCCGTAGGTGTCGATCGCCGTCACGATGACGCCTTTCAACGCCACCGGCGTGCCTGGGGCCATCGAGTCGTTCTGCACGTCCTGGATGTGGATACCGCCGCCCGTGGGGGCATCGACGTCGTCACCAGTGGTGTCGTCGCCGCTGGAGCGGCAGGCGAAGAGGGCAGCTGCGAGCGTGATGGCTACGGCGACGGTGCGGGACATGAACATCTCCAAGCGAGGGCGGCTGGCTGGCCGGCGATGGCGTTATGGCCGAAATCGAGGTCGTGTGTATACCCAAAAACAAAGCCCGCCTATGCGGCGGGCATCACACGAGATCGTGAAGTCTTCGAGAGACTGCGACGACGAAGTCGCAGCGATGTGGCCTACGCCTCGGCGGGGGCCTGGCCGTTGAGGCCGACGAGCTCGATGAAGGCCATCGGAGCAGCGTCGCCCTTACGGACGCGGGTCTTGAGGATCCGCGTGTAGCCGCCCTTGCGGTCCGCGAAGTGCGGGCCGATCTCGGAGAACAGGCGGGTCATCGCCACGGGCGTCATGACGACCAGGCGCGCCTGGCGGCGAGCGTGGACGATCTTGGCCCTCTCTTCCTTCGTCGCCTTGTCGCCCTTGGCGACGAGGGACGCGACCGAGATGCCCCAACCGATGGCGGCGGCGGCGTGCGTGCGCAGGTCCTTGGCCTTCGCCTCGGTGGTCTCGATGCGACCGTGGGTCAGCAGCGCGGTCACGAGGTTGTTCCACAGGGCGCGGCGGTGCGGGGCGTTGCGGTTGAGCTGACGGCCTTGAAGTCGGTGACGCATGATCTTTTCCTAGGTAGTCAAACAGCGCGGGGGCGCTGAATCAGGGCTTCTTGAGCGGGTTGGGGCCGGGCCAGTTGTCGAGCTTCATTCCGAGCTGGAGGCCCATCTCGGCGAGGAGCTCCTTGATCTCTTTGAGCGACTTGCGGCCGAAGTTCTTGGTCTTCAGCATCTCGGACTCGGTCTTCTGAACGAGCTCGCCGATGTACTTGATGTTCGCGTTCTGGAGGCAGTTCGCCGAGCGGACGGACAGCTCCAGCTCGTCGACGGTGCGCCACAGGTTCTCGTTGAGCTTCTCGGCGGCCTCGTCACGTGGCGCCTCGACCGGCTCCGCCATCTCCTCGAAGTTGATGAACAGGTTGAGCTGCTCCTTGAGGATCTTGGCGGCGTACGCGACGCCGTCGTCGGGGCGGACCGAGCCGTTGGTCCACGCCTCGAGCGTGAGCTTGTCGTAGTCCGTCTGCTGACCGACGCGGGCGTTGGTCACGGTGAAGTTCACCTTGCGGATGGGCGAGAACAGCGCGTCGATCGCGATCGTGCCGACCGGGAGGTCGGTCGAGTGGCGATCGGCCGGCGCGTAGCCGCGACCGGTGGCGATCGTGAACTCCATCGCGACCTTGCCGTCCTTCGACAGGGTGCAGATGCGGTGGTTCGGGTTGAGGCAGGTGACGCCATCGACGAGCGTGAGGTCACCAGCGGTGACGACGCCCTCGCCCTGCTTGTCGAGACGGACCGTATAGGTCTTGTCGTGCTCGACCTTGAACAGGGTCTCCTTGAGGTTGAGGATGATGTCCGTCACGTCCTCGACGACGCCCGGAAGCGCCGTGAACTCGTGCAGCGCGCCTTCGATCGCGATGTGCGTGATCGCGGCGCCCTGGAGCGACGACAGGAGGATGCGGCGCAGCGCGACGCCGAGCGTCGTGCCGAAGCCACGCTCGAGCGGCTCGCAGGAGAACTTGCCGTAGGTCTCGCTGCGCTCCTCGATCTCCAGCGTCCGGGGACGGATGAGATCGCGCCAGTTCTTGGCCATGAACGCAGTCTGCTCGGGGGTCGGTTCCATAGTGCTGTCTCCTCGGTCGGGGCGCTTTCATCACGCCCGATTGGTGTGCCTCGCGCAGCGAGGCAGTGCTTGTGCGGGGTTTCGAGGCCCGCTCCTTGGTGGCTACAATAAATCTCGAAGTACGACTACTTCGCCAGGAACTACTTCGAATACAGCTCGATGATCAGCTGCTCGCGGATGGGGAGCGTGACGTCCTCACGAGCCGGAAGCTGCGTGATGGCGCCGCGGAAGTTCTCCTTGTCGAGCTGGATCCACTGCGGAACACCGCGGCGGTCGACGGCGGCGAGCGCCTCGTTGATGCGCGCGATCTTCTGCGACGACTCGCGGACCTGGATCACATCGCGAGCCTTCACGAGGTAGCTCGGGATGTTGACCTTCTTGCCGTTGATCAGGAAGTGACCGTGGCGAACCAGCTGGCGCGCCTCGGCGTGATCGGAGGCGAAGCCCATGCGGTAGGCGACGTTGTCGAGGCGACGCTCGAGCAACTGGATCAGCGTGTGACCCGAGACGCCCTTACCCTGGACGGCCTTGTAGTAGTAGCCGCGGAACTGGCGCTCGGCGATGCCGTAGATGCGCTTGACCTTCTGCTTCTCGCGCAGCTGCTCGCCGTAGTCCGAGCGCTTGCGGCGGCGGTTCTGGCCATGCTGACCCGGCGGATACGAGCGACGCTCGTACCCGCACTTGTCGGTATAGCAACGCTCTCCCTTGAGGAAGAGCTTCATGTCTTCACGCCGGCAGAGCCGACAAACTGCACCCGTATAGCGAGCCATATGCTTCTTCGTCCTAGCGCGAGGTGATCGCAAGCCCCACCGAGGTGGGGCGCGCAGCGCCGCCGTCAGGCGGTGCGGAGGTCATCGCAAGCCCCACCGAGGTGGGGCGCGCAGCAACGCCGTCAGGCGGTGCGGAGGTGATCATACGCGACGACGCTTGCGAGGGCGGCACCCGTTGTGCGGCACCGGCGTCACGTCCCGGATGAGGTTGATCTTGAAACCAGCGGCGTTCAGCGCGCGGAGCGCCGACTCACGACCCGAGCCCGGGCCGTTGACGTAGACGGTGACGTTGCGGACACCGTGCTCCATCGCCTTCTTCGCGGCATCCTCGGCGGCGAGCTGCGCGGCGAACGGCGTCGACTTGCGCGAGCCCTTGAAGCCGCACGTGCCGGCGCTCGACCAGGCAACCACGTTGCCGGAGACGTCGGTGATCGAGACGATCGTGTTGTTGAACGTGGCGCTGATGTGCGCGACGCCGGTCTGGATGTTCTTCCGGACCTTCTTCTTTGCTTTGCCCTTGGCGGGTGCGGTGGTGCTCATGTTCGTTCGCCCTTACTTCTTCGTGACCGCGCCGAGCTTCTTCACCGCCATGCGGCGAGGTCCCTTGCGGGTGCGGGCGTTCGTATGAGTGCGCTGACCACGACACGGGAGATTCCGGCGGTGGCGCGACCCGCGATAGCTGTTGAGATCGATCAGCCGCTTGATGCTGAGCTGAACATCGCGGCGAAGATCGCCTTCGACGCGGTAGTGGACTTCGATCGCGTCACGGATCTTGCGAACATCCGCTTCGTCGAGATCGTCGCTCTTCTTGTCGGGCGAGATGCTGGCGTGCTTGAGCACGACGTTCGCCGCGTGACGGCCGAGGCCGAAGATGTACGTGAGTGCGATCTCGATGCGCTTGTTGCGCGGGAGGTCGACGCCTGCGATGCGAGCCATGATTTCCCCTTAACCCTGACGCTGCTTGTGGCGGCGGTTGGTGCAGATGATGCGAACGACGCCCTTGCGCTTGATGACTTTGCACTTCACGCAGATCGGCTTGACGGATGCTCGTACTTTCATGGCTCTTTCAATCGGTCGGGAGGTGGTCTTCTGACTCAGGGTTTGCCGGGCGATGAGGTGGGACGGGTAAGAACCCAGGGGCCTTGTTCCGTGACCGCGATCGTGTGTTCGAAGTGTGCAGACATCGAGCGATCTTTGGTCACGGCCGTCCAGTCGTCGTCGAGCTCCTCTACGTCAGGGGCCCCGGCGTTTACCATGGGTTCGACGGCGATGACAAGGCCGGGCTTGAGGCGTCTTTCCGTCCCGGCCTTGCCGAAATTCGGGACCTGCGGGTCCTCGTGCATCGCCCTGCCCGTTCCGTGGCCGACGAACTGGCGGACGACGCTAAACCCGTTTGATTCCACGAAGCTCTGGATGGCGTGGCCCAGGTCCCCCAGGCGGCTCCCTGGGACGCACAGGGCGATCGCCCTCTCGAGGGACTCCTGCGCGACCTGGACCAGACGGGTCTTGGCCGGCGAAACCTTGCCCACCAGGACCGTCCGGGCCGTGTCGGCGCAGTAGCCCTTGTAGAAGATCCCGAAGTCGATGCCGATGATGTCGCCACTCTCGAGGACGTCGGTCTTGCGCGGGATGCCATGGACGATGACCTCGTTGCGCGAGGTACACAGCACTCCCGGGTACGCCGGCTTACCGCCGGGGTTGTAGCCGAGGAACGCGCTCGTGACCTTGTGCTTCGCGATCCCCTTGCGGGCGATCTGGTCGAGCTCCCACGTCGAGATGCCGGGCTGTGCGGCCTCGCACACCGACTCGAGGATCTCGGCCGCGATCAGCCCCGACTCGCGCATCAGCGCGATCTCGTCGGAGCTCTTGAAGCGGATCGACACGCGCCGCCCGTCAGCTGCGAGGGGCGACGCGCCCGCGGATCCGCGGACCCTTCGGACCCGCGAAGCCTTCGTAGTTGCGCGTGATGAGGTGCGACTCGATCTGCTGGACGGTATCGAGAGCGACACCGACGACGATCAGCAGGCCGGTGCCACCGAAGCTGAACGGAACGCTCATGTACTTCTGCAGCAGCGCCGGGATCATGCAGACGACGCTGAGGTACAGCGCGCCGGCGAACGTGATCCGAGACAGCACGCGCTCGATGTACTGCGCGGTGTTCTTGCCGGGACGAATCCCTGGAATGAAGCCACCGCTCTTCTTCAAGTTATCCGCGACGTCCACCGGGTTGAACACGACGGCCGTGTAGAAGAACGCGAAGAACACGACGAGGATCGTGAAGATGAGGTTGTAGCGCCAGTCTGCCGGGTGCAGCACCGACGCGAACTCCTGCAGCCAGCCCGCGTCCGCCATGTTGGCGATCTGGGCAGGGAACATGAGGATCGACGACGCGAAGATCGGTGGGATCACTCCCGAGACGTTGATCTTGAGTGGCAGGAAGCTCTGCGCACCCGAGTACATTTTTCGCCCGACTTGTCGCTTCGTGTATTGCACCGGGATCCGCCGGTGCGCGCGTTCGAAGTAGCAGATAGCAGCGATGGTCCCGACGATCAGGAACATCATGAACACGACCGTGAGACCGCCGACCTCGCCACCGCCACCGCCGGCGAGGAACTGCGTCACGGCGTCGGGCATGTGCGCCACGATGCCGGCGAAGATGATCATCGACGAGCCGTTGCCGATGCCGTTGTCGGTGATCAGCTCGCCCATCCACATGATGACCGCCGTGCCGGTGGTCATGGTGAGGACGGTGACGAGGTGGAACGCCATGCCGGGATCGGTGACGACTTCAGCGCCACCGCGCGACAGGCTCTCGACGTAGCTGGCTGCGAACCAGGCCTGCACGGCCGCGACGAGGATCGTGCCGTACCGGGTGAGCTGGTTGATCTTCTTGCGGCCTTGCTCGCCCTCTTTGTTGAGCTGGTCGAGCTTGGGCACGACGACGGTGAGCAGCTGCATCACGATCGACGACGTCACGTACGGCATGATGCCGAGCGTGAAGATCGAGAACTGCTGCAGCGCGCCGCCCGAGAACATGTCGAACATGCCGAGGAAGCTGCCCGAGCCACCCTTGGTGACGACGTGCTGCATCTCGACACGGTTGATGCCAGGAATCGTGATGAACACGCCCAGGCGGTAGACCGCGAGGATTCCGAGCGTGAACAGGATCCGGCGCCGGAGCTCCGGGATCTTCGTGATATTGCGGATGGAGAAGGCCACTAGGGGGTCCTAGTACGGGAGGATCTCGATCGTCCCGCCGGCCTTCTCGATCTTGTCCTTGGCCGTCGCCGACGCGCGGTGTGCCTTGATGGTGAGCTTCTTGGTCAGCTCGCCCTCGCCGAGGATCTTGATGGTCTCGGCCAGCTTCGGGATGATGCCCTTGGCGCGCAGCACCTCGATATCGACGGTGGCGCCGGTCTCGAACAGCGACTCGAGCAGCTCGACGTTGATCGGGAACGCCTCGACCCGGTTGCGGTTCGTGAAGCCACGCTTCGGAACGCGACGGGGCATCGGCATCTGACCACCCTCGAAGGCGAGGCGGGCACCGTGGTGACCCGGGCGCGCCTTCTGACCCTTGACGCCCTTACCGGACGTCTTGCCCTTACCCGAGCCGCGACCGCGACCAAGGCGCTTCTTGTCCTTGGTCGAGCCCGGGTTCGGGTGGAGGTTGTGGAGGCTGATCTTGTTGTCTTGCGTGTCGTTGGACATGGGAGGCATTCCCTGGCGATTCGCGCCGTGCAATCTGGCGCGGAAACTACGTTGGGGCAACTGAGTAGATCTACACCCTGACCAGAAGGCCAGGCGTAAGTCAGCTCAGTCCGCGGACTCGACGGTGACGAGGTGGCTGACCTTGCGGATCATGCCGCGGATCGCGACCGTATCCTGGAGGGTGACCGTCTTGTGCGGTCCGCGCAGACCGAGCCCGAGGAGGGTGCGGTTCTGCTTGTCCGAGCGGCCGACGCCGCTGCGAACCTGGGTGACTTTGAGCTTGAGGGCCATGGTGGTCTCGCTTCGTTTCGTCCTGATTCAGGCGGGGCGCGTGGAGCGCTGGTAGAGGTCCGACACGGTCTTGCCGCGGGTCTTCGCGACCTGCTCGACCGAGCGCAGCGCCTTCAGCGCGACGATCGTCGCGTGAATGACGTTGTGCTTGTTCGACGTGCCGATGGACTTGGTCAGGATGTCCGTGATGCCGGCGACCTCGAGGACCGGGCGGACGCCGCCACCGGCGATGACGCCGGTACCGGGCGAGGCCGGCCGGAGGAGGACCTGCGCGGCCCCGAAGAAGCCCTCGATCTCGTGCGGGATGGTGCCCTTGACGAGCGGGATCCGAAACAGATTACGCTTGGCGCGGTCGGTGCCCTTGCGGATCGCCTCGGGAACCTCGTTCGCCTTGCCGAGCCCAGCGCCGACATAGCCGTGCTGGTCGCCGACGACGACGAGCGCCGAGAACGAGAACCGACGGCCGCCCTTGACGACCTTCGCGACGCGGTTGATGTGGACGACGCGGTCGACGAGCTCGCCGACTTCTTCGGGATTGATGATCATGGTCTTGGTCGTCCTTTAGAACTGGAGGCCCGCGCCACGAGCGCCATCGGCGAGCTCCTTGACGCGTCCGTGAAAGAAGAATCCGTTGCGGTCGAACACGACCGAGGTCACGCCGATCGCCTTGAGGCGCTCGCCGACCGCCTTGCCGATCTCTCGCGCGCGCTCCTTCTTGGGCTTGCCGGTGGTCGCCGACTTCAGCGCCTCCTCGAGCTCGCTGGCAGAGGCGAGGACGCGCCCCGTGGTGTCGTCGATCGCTTGCGCGTAGACGTAGCGCGCCGAGCGGAACACGCTCAGGCGAGGACGCTCGGCGGTGCCGGTGATGCGAAGGCGAATCGACGCCTTGCGCTTCAGGCGCTTGCGGAGCTTGGGGGTTGCGATCTTGAGGTGTCCAGACATTGTTGCTTCTCCTGACTCGAGGTCCTTGCTGCGGTGCCGATCGAGAAGACCGGGCGCAGCCACCTGTGCGAGCCCACCGGCGAGCTTGCTCGCCGGGTCTATTTCCCGGCGGTCTTGCCGGCCTTACGCGTGATCGTCTCTTCGATGTACTTGATGCCCTTGCCCTTGTAGGGCTCGGGCGGCCGATAGCTGCGGATCTTCGAGGCCGCGGCGCCGAGCGCCTGGCGGTCGATGCCCGTCAGGATCAGCATGTTCTTGTCGACCTTCGCCGCGATGCCCTCGGGCAGCGGGTACTCGATCGGGTGCGAATAGCCGAGAGAGAGGACCAGCTTCGGGCCCTTCAGCTCGGCCTTGTAGCCGACGCCGTTGATCTCGAGCTGGCGCTCGAAGCCCTTGGTCACACCGGTCAGCATGTTGCCGACGAGCGCGCGCATCAGGCCGTGCGCCGCGCGCATCGGGCCCTGCTCGCTCTTGCGCTCGAACACGACGACGTCCTTGCCGTCCTCGTCCTTCGCCTGCTTGATCTCGATGTCCTTGTGGCGCTTCAGGCTGAGCGTGCCCTTGGGGCCCTTGGTCGAGACGGTGTCCTTTGTGATGGACACGGTGACGCCCTTGGGAATCTCGAGTGGCTTACGTCCGATTCGCGACATAGATCACCAGACCTCGCAGAGAACTTCGCCGCCGACGCCCTTGTTCCGGGCCTCTTTGTCGGTCATCACGCCCTGCGACGTGCTGAGGATGGCGATGCCGAGTCCGTTGCGGACGCGCTTCACATGCGTGGCGGGGACGTACGAGCGCTGGCCAGGGCGCGACACGCGGCGCATGCCGGTGATCGCGTTGCCCGACGCCGACGCGCGGCCGTCGTAACGCAGCGACAGCTTGAGCATGCCCTGCTTGTTGTCATCGCTCGAGGTGACACTGTTGACGAAGCCTTCAGCCTGCAGGATCTCGGCGATCCGCAGCTTGAGGTTCGACTTGGGGCACTCGATGAGTTGCTTGCGGGCGCGGATACCATTTTTGATACGCGCGAGGAAATCAGCGATTGGATCGGTCATCGACATGTGTTCACCAGCTCGACTTGATGACGCCCGGGATGTCGCCGCGGAGCGCTAGCTCGCGAAAGCAGCAACGACACATCTCGAACTTACGGAGGTAGGCGCGCGAACGGCCACAGCGCTTGCAGCGGCTCTTGATTCGAACCTTGAACTTATGCTTCTTGGGAAGCGTATCAACCAGCTTGGCCATGACTTACGCAGCTCCAGTAGTTGCGGCCGACTCAGTAGACGCCGTCGGAGCACCCGGAACGGTGGGCGCGGCCTGACGGAACGGCATGCCGAGGTGCGTGAGCAGCGAACGGCCCTCCGCGTCGGTATCGGCCGTGGTGACGATGCTGATGTTCATGCCCTTGATGGAGTCGATCTTGTCGTACTCGATCTCGGGGAAGATGATCTGCTCCTTCACGCCCATGGTGAAGTTGCCGCGACCATCGAAGCCGCGCGGCGACACGCCGCGGAAATCGCGGACGCGCGGCAGCGCGATGTTGAGCAGGCGATCGAGGAACTCCCACATGCGCTCGCGGCGCAGGGTGACCATCACGCCGATCTTCTGCCCCTTGCGGAGCTTGAACACGGCGATGTCCTTCTTGGCGCGCGAGACGACCGGGGACTGGCCCGTGATCAACTTGAGCTCGTCGACGCCGAACTCGATCATCTTGGGCTCGTCCTTGGCTTTGCCGAGGCCCATGTTGACCGTCACCTTGAGGATGCGCGGCACCTGCATGACGGTGGAGTAACCAAACTCCTTCATCATCGCCGGCTTGATCGTCGCGTCGTACTTCGCCTTGAGGGTCGGCGGCTTCTCGCGCTTGTACTTGGGCGCAGGGCCTTCCTGGGCCGGGGCCTTCTTCTTGCCCCCGGGACCAGCCTCGCCCTTCGCCTTCGCCTTCGCGGCGCGCTCGGCCTTCTTGGCCGCTGCAGCTGCGTCAGCCGCTGCCTTGTCTTCGTCTTCGTTCGCCATGGTGTCCTCTTGGCTCAGCTCATCGCAGCGGTCGGAAACTTCGTCCCAGACTTGATGCCGACGCGGACCTTCTTGTCCCCATCGGTACCGATCTTGGTACGCGTGCCCTTGTTCGTCTTCTCGTCGAACAACTGCACGTTGGAAATGTGAATCGAGCCTTCCTTGTCGACGATGCCACCCTGCGGGTTCTGCTGCGTCGCCTTGGAGTGCTTCTTGATCATCGCGACCTTCTCGACGACCACGCGGTCGCCAACGACGCGAAGGATCTTGCCCTTCTTGCCCTTGTTGGCACCGGCGATGACGATGACGAGGTCACCCTTGCGGACGTGTGTAGAGGCGCGCATGACTACAGAACCTCCGGCGCCAGCGAGATGATCTTCATGAACCGCTTGGCGCGCAGCTCGCGAGCAACCGGCCCGAAGATGCGGGTGCCGATGGGCTCGTTCTCCTTGTTGACGAGGACGGCGGAGTTGCCGTCGAAGCGGATCGAGGAACCGTCGTTGCGCGCGAGCTCCTTGCGGGTGCGCACGATGACGGCACGGGCGACTTCGCCCTTCTTGACCTTGGCTCCGGGGATCGCCTCGCGGATCGAGACGATGATGATGTCGCCGATCGAGGCGTACCGGCGGCGCGAGCCACCGAGCACCTTGATGCAGTAGACCTTCTTGGCGCCGCTGTTATCAGCGACGTCGAGGACGGAGGTCATCTGGATCACGACGCACCCTCCACGGCCTTGGTGATCGTGCGGAGGAGGCGCCAGCGCTTGGTGCGCGACATCGGGCGCGACTCGACGATCTCGACGAGGTCTCCGACCTTGGAGACCGAGTGCTCGTCGTGCACGTGATACTTCACACGGCGCGTCAGGAACTTGTGGAAGCGGCGATCGCGGACGCGGCGAACGACCGTGACAACGATCGTCTTCTGCATGTTCGCGGAGGTGACGCTACCGACGATGACGCGGCGGCTGCCCCGCTCGTCCTCGGTCTTGGTCTCAGTGGTCTTCTCCTGGGTGCTCATGACTTCGCCTTCTTCGTCTTCGTCTTCGGGGACTTCTTCGTCTCTTCGGTGGTGGCGGCCGCGGCGTCCGCCGTCTTCTCGGCCTGCTTCTCGAGGCCGTGCTTGCGACCGTTGAGCACCGTCATGATCTGGGCGATCTGGCGGCGCTTGGTCTGGAGCAGCGCGCTCGACGTCACCTGGTTGGTGTGCTGGCCGAGGTGGAGACGGAACAGCTCGTCACGCATGGTGACGAGGAGCGACGAGAGCTCGTCGTTCGGCTGATCGCGGAACGACCCGAGGGCCTGGGATGCTTTGCTCATAGGACGGGCTCCCGAGAGACCAGCTGGGTATCGACCGACAGCTTGTGGTGAGCGCGGTGGAACGCCTCCTTCGCGATCTCGAGCGAAACGCCCTCGACCTCGAAGATGACGCGACCGGGGCGAACGACGGCGACCCAGCCTTCCACGCCGCCCTTGCCGGTACCCATTCAGGTCTCGGCCGGCTTCTTCGTGTACGGGTGGTCGGGGAACACGCGGACGTGGATCTTGCCGAGCTTCTTGACCGAGCGAGAGATCGCGACACGCGCGGCCTCGATCTGACGAGAAGTGATCCAGCCGGGCGACATGACCTGCAGGCCGTAGTCGCCGAACGAGACCTCGTTGCCGCCCTTCGCCTTGCCGGCGAGGTGTCCCTTGTGGGACTTGCGGAACTTGGAGCGCTTTGGGGAGAGCATCGACATAAGAAATCTCTGTGCCTCGAAACTAGGTAGTACGCGGCGGGGTGGTACGCGGAGCGTTCGGGTCCTTGCGCGGTGCCGGGAGCACCTCGCCGTGGAACACCCACGCCTTGACGCCGATCGAACCGTAGGTGGTGTGAGCCTCCGTGAAGCCGTACTCGATGTCGGCGCGGAGGGTGTGGAGAGGAACGCGACCCTCCTTGTACCACTCGCGACGGCACATCTCGGCGCCGCCGAGGCGGCCGCTCGATGCGACCTTGATGCCCTTGGCGCCGAACTTCATCGCGGTCTGCGTCGCCTTCTTCATGGCGCGGCGGAACGCGATGCGGCGCTCGAGCTGCGTCGCGATGTTCTCGGCGACGAGCTGCGCGTTGGTCTCGGCCTTACGGACCTCGATGATGTTCAGGAACACCTCGTTCTCCGTGAGCGCCTGGACTTCCTTCTTGAGCGTCTCGACGCCCGCGCCACGCTTGCCGATCACGATCCCCGGGCGAGCCGTGTGGATGTTGATCTTGGCCTTGTTCGCGGCGCGCTCGATCTCGATGAACGAGACGCCGGCGTGGTTGAGCTTCTTCTTGATGAAGGCCTTGAGCTTCAAGTCCTCGTGGAGCCACTTCGCGTAGTTCTTCTCCTCGTACCAGCGAGACGACCACGTCTTGATGATGCCGAGGCGAAATCCGATCGGATGCGTTTTCTGACCCATGGTCCTACCCTACTTTCCCGGCTCGTCCGTGACGACCACCGTGAGGTGGCTCGCCTTGTGGTTGATGCGGTTGGCGCGGCCCATGGAGCGGGGCATCCAGCGCTTGGCGATCGTGCCCTGGTCGACCGCGATGGTGAGGATGCGGAGATCCTCGACCGACGCGTCGCCACCGGACTTGTCCTCGGCGTTCGCCGCCGCGGACTTGATCGCCTTGGAGATGATGCCGGCGGCCTTCTTCGGCATCAGGTCGAGGAGGCCAACGGCGGCCTCCACGGTCTTGTTGCGGACGAGGTTCGCGACGACCCGCATCTTGCGGGGCGACATCGAGATGCCACGAACGTATGCACGAGCTTGCATGGCAGACCTACTTCTTCCGCTCGCCGGTGTGGCCGTGGAAGGTGCGCGTGAGCGAGAACTCGCCGAGCTTGTGACCGACCATCTGCTCGGTGATGTGCACCGGCATGAACTTGCGGCCGTTGTGCACGGCGAACGTGAGTCCGACCATGTCGGGAATGACCATCGAGCGGCGCGAGTACGTCGAGATGACGCGCTTGTTCGTGTTGGTCTCTTTCTTCGCGGCGATGATCTTCTTCGCGAGATACTTCTCGACGAACGGACCCTTCTTCAATGAACGAGGCATCTCTACTTGCTCCGGCGGCGGATGATGAACTGCTCGGTCCGCTTGTTGTGACGAGTCTTGAGACCCTTCGTCTTCTGGCCCCACGGCGTGCACGGATGGCGACCACCCGACGACCGGCCCTCGCCACCACCCATCGGGTGATCGACGGGGTTCATGGAGACGCCGCGCTGGTGGGGGCGGATGCCCTTCCACCTGCGGCGACCGGCCTTGCCCCACTGGATGTTCGCGTGCTCGTGGTTGCCGATGACGCCGATGGTGGCGCGGCAATCGATGTGAACACGGCGCATCTCGCCCGAGGGCATGCGCAGCGTGGCCCAATCGTCTTCCTTCGCCATCAGGGTGACCTTGGTCCCCGCCGAGCGACCGATCTGCGCGCCGCGGCCCTGCTTGAGCTCGACGGCGTGGATCTCGGTACCGATCGGGATG
>JAYVLW010000507.1:0-17652 GCA_043759315.1 Myxococcales bacterium | reverse complement strand
GTCAGCGCGAGATCGGCTTGTACTTGATGCGGTGCGGCTGGTCGGCGTCGTCGCCGAAGCGGCGCTTGCGATCGGCCTCGTAGTCGGCGAAGTTGCCCTCGAACCACTCGACGTGGCTGTCCCCCTCGAACGCGAGGATGTGCGTGGCGATGCGATCGAGGAACCACCGATCGTGGCTGATGACGACCGCGCAGCCCGGAAACTTCTCGAGACCGTCCTCGAGCGCGCGCAGCGTATCGACGTCGAGATCGTTCGACGGCTCGTCGAGCAGCAGCAGATTGCCGCCGCGCTTGATCATCTTCGCGAGGTGGACGCGGTTGCGCTCACCACCGGAGAGGATGCCGACCCGCTTCTGCTGGTCCTGGCCCTTGAAGTTGAAGCTCGAGACGTACGAGCGCGAGTTGATCGAGCGCTCGCCCATCATCATGCTCTCGCTGCCCTCGCTGATCTCGTCGTAGATGGTGTTGTTCTCGAGGAGCGCGTCGCGGCTCTGGTCGACGTAGCCGAGCTTGACCGTGTCGCCGACAATGACCTTGCCCTTGTCGGGCTTCTCGACGCCCATGATCATGCGAAACAGCGTGGTCTTGCCCGCGCCGTTCGGTCCGATCACGCCGACGATGCCACCGCGCGGCAGCTTGAACGTCAGGTTGTCGATCAGCTGGCGGTCGCCGAACGCCTTGGACACGCCCTCGAACGACACCACCTCGCCGCCGAGGCGCGGCCCCGGGGGGATCACGATCTCGAGCGAAGCATCGCGCTGATCGGTCGAGGCCTCGGCCACCATCTCCTCGTAGCGGTTGAGGCGGGCCTTGCTCTTGGCCTGCCGCGCCTTCGGCGACAGCCGCACCCACTCGAGCTCGCGCGCGAGCGCCTTGGACCGCGCGTCCTGCTGACGCTCCTCGTCCTTCATGCGCTTCGCCTTGAGCTCGAGCCAGCCCGAGTAGTTGCCCTCGAACGGGCGGCCTTCGCCGCGATCGAGCTCGAGGATCCACTTGGCGACGTTGTCGAGGAAGTAACGATCGTGGGTGATGGCCACGACGGTGCCCTTGAACTCCTCGAGCATGCGCTCGAGCCACGCGACGCTCTCGGCATCGAGGTGGTTCGTCGGCTCGTCGAGCAGCAACATGTCGGGCTTGGACAGCAGCAGCCGGCACAGCGCCACGCGGCGGCGCTCGCCACCGGAGATCACGGTAACGTCGGCGTCGCCCGGGGGACAGCGCAGCGCATCCATCGCCATCTCGACCTGGTGGTCGAGCTCCCAGGCGTTGACAGCCTCGATCTGATCCTGGAGCCGGCCCTGCTCGTCGAGAAGCTTCTCCATCTTCTCGGGCGACAGGTCCTCGCCGAGCTTCATCGAGACTTCCTCGAAGCGCTGCAGGAGCGCGCGGGTCTCGGCGACGCCCTCGTCGACGTTCTCCTTGACCGTCTTCGTGGGATCGAGCTGCGGCTCCTGCGGCAGGTACCCGATCTTGAGGCCCGGGGCGGGCCACGCCTCGCCCAGGAACTCCTTGTCGACGCCGGCCATGATGCGGAGAAGGGTGCTCTTGCCCGCGCCGTTGTTGCCGAGGACGCCGATCTTCGCGCCCGGGTAGAACGACAGGTGGATCCCTTTCAGGATCTCGCGCTTGGGCGGGACCAGCTTGCGCAGATCCTTCATCACGTACGTGTACTGGGCGGTCATCAGCGTCTCCTGCGGCGGCGGTTATACCTACCTGGGGACGCCTCGGCTACCCTTCCGAACGTGGCGTATCGCGACGACGCGGGTGACGCCCTCGAGGCACCGACCGCCGAGGGAATCCTGCGGGCCGAGCTGGCGCCACATGCCATCAAGCTGACGGTGGGTAGCCGCACCCTCCACGTCGCTGACAGGTTCGCGACGGTCATCGACCACCACAAGAAGCACGTCGCGAAGGATCGACGCACCTCGTTGAAGATCGAGGGCTATCTGGTGGTCGCGCGCGACGTGCCGCACGAGGACCTCGGCGTGTGGGTCGAGGTCGATCCGGGCCAGGGCCCGCGCGCCGGGATGCGCCGGATCTTCGGGGTGGAGCCGGTGAACCTCATGGAGCCGAGCGGCCTCGATGCGCTGGCCAGCCTGGATCGCCTCGCGCTCCGGCTGCGCACGGTGCTCGCACCGCACGCCAAGGACATCCGCCGCGCCGTCGAGATCGGGCGCGGGCTCGACAAGGTCCTGCTCGCGGACCACGGCGACCGGTTCGTGGTCTACGCGCGGCGCCTGTTCCGGGATCGTGCGCGGTTCGCGATGGCGATCCACGCCGATGGCCGCATCGTCGTGCCCGCGCGGCGAGGGATGAAGGAGATCACGGTGCGCTCCCGGTTCGGCGTGACCACCTGGGGGGACTACGTACGGTTCGCGGATCCGCAGGGCACCGACCTCGCGAAGGTCTCGATCCCTTGGATCGCCCCCGAAGATCGCAAGGAGCTCGCGCGGCGGATCGGCCAGCTCGTCGATCGCGACGAGCGCGATGCGAGCGCGTGGCCACCGCTGCCCGCCCCCGCCCCTGCTCGCTGAGACTTTCTCCTGTCCGAACGGGCAGCCTCGTCGGCGGGGAGTGCGATTGACACGGTGGACGGAGTGCGCACGATGTCTGCATGCTCAAGTCATGGCGGCTGGGCTCCCTGTTGGGATTCCCGGTCGAGATCAACGCCAGCTTCCTGATCCTGCTCGGGGTAGTGTTCCTCGCGTTCGGCGGGCTCGCCGGCGTGGTGATCGTCGGCCTCGCGTTCGCCTCGGTGCTGCTTCACGAGCTCGGCCACGCACTCGTCGCTCGTCGCCTCAAGGTCGGCGTCTCCGGCATCGAGCTCGGGTTCCTGGGGGGCGCCGCGAAGATGGTCGATCTCCCGCGCACGCCGATGCACGAGATCGCGATCGCCGCGGCGGGTCCCGCGGTGTCCCTCGCCCTCGCCGGGCTGGGCCTTGGCCTCGGCTCGGTGCTCCACGTTCCGCTGCTCGCCACGATCGGCTGGATCAACCTCGTGCTCGCCGGCTTCAACCTGATCCCGGCGCTCCCGATGGACGGCGGCCGCATCCTGCGCGCCTCGCTCGCCACCCGCATGAGCTTCGTCCAGGCGACCGAAGCGTCGGTCAAGGTCGCCCGCGTCGTGGCGATCGGGTTCGCGGTGTGGGGCCTCGCCGGTGGCTCGATCCAGCTCCTGATCCTCGCACCGTTCCTGTGGATGATGGGCACCCGCGAGATCGCCATGGCCCGGATGATCGAGGCGCACCAGGGCCACAGCGGCTATCCGGGCGGTCATCACCGCGCTGGCGACGGAGTGGAGGTGCTGGGCCGCGGAGCGTGGGAGCGCAGGCAACCGTTGCGCCGCTACACGATCACGCAGGTCGGCGGCCGTCTCGTGATCCAAGCGATCGAATAGTTGTCGATCCGGGCGGGGCTCGTTCGACCCAGGGAGAACCACCCTCTGGAGTCCCGCCCATGACGATCGCGATCCACGGCCCCGCCGCAAGCAGCTACGTCCGCACCGCCCGCATGACCTGCATCGAGAAGGGCCTCGCGCATACCCTCGAGCCAGTCGACTTCGGGACCGACGCCCACGCCGGGCTTCACCCGTGGAAGCGCGTGCCGATCCTCCGTCACGGCGACGTCACGCTGTACGAGACGAGCGCGATCATCCGGTACCTCGACGAGGTCGGCACCGGCCCGTCGCTGCTGCCGGCGACACCGACCGCGCGCGCCACGATGGAGCAGTGGATCAGCGCCATCAACTGCTACATCTACGACACGCTGATTCGCAGCTACGCGCTCAAGTACGTCGTGCCGCGGATCGCCGGTCGCGACCCCGATCCAGAGCAGATCCGCGCCGGCGTGCCGAACATGGAGCGCGATGTGGCCCGGCTCGATGGCGCGTATGCCCGGCACGCGTACATCGCGGGTGATGCACCGAGCCTGGCGGACCTCCTCGTGGCGCCGATCGTCCAGACCGTGAGCATGTTCCCGGAAGGGAAGCGCGCCGTGAGTGCCGCCGGCAACCTCAGTCGCGCCTACGCCAAGCTGAGCGCGCGTCCCGCGTTCGAGGCCGTGCACGCCGGCCTGTTCGGCTGATCCGAGCTGATGAACGTCGGTGCGGGGTCGTGCGTCTCGACGTGCTGAGTGGCAGAGTCGCGGCATGACGTCCATGTCCGATCTATCGACGCCGAGGCTCGTCGGAGATCGCCACGAGCACGACATTCCCGAGGGCTGGGGCATGAACCGCGGATCGTTCGGTGGGCTCGCGATCGCATCGGTGATCCGTGCGATCGAGGAGCGCACGGCAGACGCGGCGCGCACGGTGCGCTCGGTGACGGCGCAGATCCCGATGCCGATCACCAAGGGACCCACCGAGATCACGGTCGAGGTCCTGCGCACGGGAAGCAACGTCTCGACCACGCGCGCGCAGCTCACCCAGGACGGCGCGGTCAAGCTGCACGCGGTCGCGGTGCTCGCCGCGACCCGACGCGGCGCAGGCCCCACCGGGTGGCTCGACCTGGTCGCACCCGAGGCGCCGTCGTGGCGCACGCTCGAGCCGGCGAAGGTCGGGCCGGCGGAGATGTTCCCCGCGCCCGAGTTCACGCAGCACTTCGAGTACCGCGTCGCCCTTGGCGTGCCGATGTCGGGGGGCGCCGCGCGCTCGATCGGCTGGATCCGCTCACGCCTGCCGGGCGGCCTCCGCGATGCGGCGCACATCGCGGCGCTCGCGGATGCATGGTGGCCCGCGGCGCTGGTCAGGCTGACGCAGCCGCGCCCGATGGCGACCATCGTGTTCACCCTCGACATCATCGGGGGCCTCGACGGCCTCGATCCCGAGGCCCCGCTGCTCTACCGCGGCACGGTGCCGGTGATGAGCGACGGGTACTTCCTCGAGACGCGCGAGCTGTGGGGCGAGGACGGCCGGCTGGTCGCGATCAACCAGCAGACGTTCGCCGTGATCGCCTGAATCACTTCTTCGCGGGCACCGCTGGCGCGAACTGCGCATCCGCGCCGATCGACAGGATCACGTCGAGCTGCAGTGCCGGATACTTCGCCTTCACCTTCTGCTGCACCTCGGCCGAGGTCTTCGAGCTCGCCACGGCCGCTTCGAACACTTCGAGGTAGTCCTTCGTCGCCTTGAGCGAGGCGACGTCATCCTTCTCCTTGGGGTCCTTGTGGCCGGCGATGACCGTCGTCGGGCCGAGCGCGGTGATCTCGTCGATGGTCTTGATCCAGGCCTTGCGCTTGTCGGCGTTCGTCTCGGCCGTCCACACGTGGACGCCGCGGTACACGATGTCGCCCGCGATCACGGTCTTCGTCGACGGGATCCACAGGTAGCTGTTGTCCGGCGCGTCGCCCTGGAGCGGACCGTGGATCTCGATCGCCTGGCCCTCGAGGGTGAGCGTCGCGAGCTTCGACGCGGTCGGAAGCACCGGCTTCGTCGTGAGATTCGCGCCGAGCATCGGGCCCCACTGCGCGACCTTCGCCTTCGCCGTCTTGGCCATCTCGGCGGCCGCGGCGGGAAGCGTGACGAGCTTCGCCTTCGGGAACGCCGCCTGGATCACGCCGAGACCGAAGTAGTGATCGGGGTGGCCGTGCGTGATGTAGACCGTGGTCAGCGTCTTCTTGCTCTCGAGGATCATCGCGACGAGGCGGTGCGCATCGGCGAGCGTGAACTGGCTGTCGACCAGGATCGCTTCCTTCTCGCCCGCGATCAGCGTCGAGTTCACGAGGAACCCACCGGGCGAGGCCGTGTACACGGTCGTGGTGAGCTTGGTGTCGGCGGCAGCGGTGCCGGCGGCAAGGGAGACGAGTGCAGTAGCGAGAAGAGTGTTGCGCATGGACGTCATCCTGGGTCCTCGCGGTGGACCGTGCGAGGTCAGGACCGGCGGCGGGATGGTAAACTTCGGCGATTCTCCTGGGATGCGCGGAACATGAGTGGGGTCTCACCTGTATGGCGGCGGAAGAACTTCACGAGGTTCGTGGGCTCCGCGAAGCCGGTGCGCTCCGCGATCTGCTTCACCGAGTCGCCAGTGTACGCGAGGAGGCGCTTGTGCTCGAGGACGACGCGCTCGTCGATGATCTGCTTGGTCGACCGCCCGGTCTCCGCGACCATCAGCTCGGCGAGGCGGCGCACGGAGACGCCCGAGGCACGCGCGTAGTGCGTGACGGACCGCGTGCGCATGTGGTCGCGCTCGAGGATGGTAAAAAACGTCGCGAGCGCGGCGTGCGGAGGAGCGCGGGGACCGGCCAGACGCTCGGCGCGGAGCAGCACGGCGCGCAGGAGCGCGGAGAGCAGCCACGGCTGGATCGCGTCCATTGGCTTCGCGTGCTCCTCCTCGATCCGTGCGGCGAGCGCCAGCAGCTCGGCGTGCTCCGCGCGCGGCACGTGGAGCACGGGGTTCGCCCACACCGGGGACAGCACGCTCGGCAACACGAGCGGATCGGACGACCCCGGCGTGGCCACCAGGAACTCCGGCTTGAACAAGAGCATCCAGGCGTCCCCGCCGCGGTCGGAGAACGACTGAACGCGGCCGGCGGCGACGAACGTCATCCGCTCGCGTCCCACCGGGACCGGCGTGAAGTCGACCTCGATGGTGCCGCGCCCCGCGATGCCGATGTACACGCTGTGGAAGCCGAGGCGCTGCGGCGCATCGAGAGGGTGGTCGAGGTCACGCCGATCGGCCCGCGCGAAGATCGACGATAGCCGCAGGATCTCGAACCCGAGCGCGGGCTTGTCGTTGTGGCGGAACGGCAGCGGGCGGATCGTCGATGCTGGCATCGCGGAGCGACTATGATCGAGACTGCGGTCGCGTTGGTGGCTCGTCACGCGCCCGGGGTACGCCCGGGGTAGCGGTGCCTGACGTACGGTCCCGAGGTCCCGTGTTGTAGGTCGTGCCCAGAACTGTCTCACGACTCGTCGCCATGACGCTGTCGCTCGGCCTCGTCTCCGCGACCGCCACCGCCGGCCCGTTCGACGGCAAGCTCCGTCAGGACGGCCTCGGGATCGAGGTCGGCGCGATCATGCAGGGTGGTCGCAGCGAGTTTGCATCGAACAACCTCGGGGTCGGCCCGGCCGCGCAGGGCTTGATCCTGCGCGATCGCAACGGCATGTCCTCCCGCATGGTGATCGGCTTGTTGATCGCGATCGCCGGTGCGGTGGCGCAGAGCGGTCCGAAGAGCGTGGAGCGCAAGAGCTACGTCTCCGGCGACTACATCATCACGGAGACGAAGACCACGTACTACTCCGAGGAGGAGAAGGCGGAGATGCGCGCGAACACCTCGAAGTCGATCGACGGCGTGTTCGCGACGAAGTACTCCGACATGGAGCTGCAGCTCTACTCGCGCGACCGCTTCGGGTTCGGGGACTCGAGTGGCTACAAGATCAACTTCATGATCGGCGCCGGTGACTCGATCGCATTCGAAGGCGGGTTCGGGTTCGGCAACGTCGAGTCGATGGTCGATGTCGCGGGCGTGCCGACGAAGCTGACCTACAAGTACCTCGGCATGCCGTTCCGCCTGTCGAAGGCGGCGGGCGCCGTGCGCGTGGGACTGACCTACGAGTGGAACTGGCTCAAGTACGGCGTCGAGGCTGCCGATCGCCAGCTCCACATGGACGACAAGATGAACCAGGTCGCCGCCGTGACCTCGCACCCGTGGCACCTCGACGTGTCGACGATCGCGTTCAAGCGCGTGTCGCTGATGGTCGGTGCCACGGCGCAGGAGATCAAGAAGCCGACGAAGCTGGGCTACTTCCTCCAGGCCGGAGTGATGTTTTGAGATCCGCCATGAAGCTGTTCACCTCCACCCTCTCGCTCTCGCTCTCGCTCGTGGTCGTCGCGTCCGTCGCCTCGGCCGACACGCCGACGCCGCCAGCACCGGCGAATGGAGCCACGACACCGCCGGAGGCCGGACCCAGCGGCGGAACGCCGCCGCCCGCGACGGGCACCACCCCCACCGACGGCACCACCGTTCCGACCAGCGGAGCCGTCGCGCCCGCCGACGCGCCGACTCCCCCTGTCGCGCCGCCGGTCGCGCCGCCGGTGGCTCTGCCGCCGGTCGCTCCTCCTCCTCCGGTTGCCGTGACGCCTCCGCCGCCGGTCGAGAAGCCGTTCGTCGACGACTACTACGACCGCAAGCGCGGCGTCGGCATGTTCCACCAGATGCGCCTCGCGCTCGGCGTGCTGTCGGGCACCGCGCCGAAGGTGGCGAGCGACATGATGCCGGTGACCGCCGGTGAGACGAAGGACGTCACGCAGGGCGAGGTCGCGTTCGAGGGCGTGTTCCTCGGCCTGCCCTCGGCGTACGGCCACTTCCACGGCATCGAGGTCTCGACCGGTCTGCGCTCGACGCCGATCGACTTCTGGTTGCAGTTCGGCACGGCGGTGTCTCTGTTCAACATCGGCCGCGGCGGGCCGGGCAGCCTCCGCGTTGGCGGGTCATTCGGCGCGGGCTTCAACCTGGCCCACGGATACGGGTATGTCCGCGGCCGCGCGGCCTTCGTGATCCTCCCCGCGAAGCTCGATGCCGAGGTGAGCGCGAGCTGGACGCCGAACAGCGCGAGCACCAGCAACTACGACGAGCTGCTCTACCGCGCATCGGTGTGGTACCGGCCCGGCGGCCCGGGTGGCTCGAAGCGCGCCTACGAGGTCTACGTGGAGTCGTTCCACCGGACTGACGACGCCGCCGACAAGGAGCGAGAGTTCACCGGCATCGGCGGCGGGCTCGGGATGACCTTCTTCTGAGCTATGCTGGGGCGTGTCGCCCTGGACCGCCGACTTCGAACGTGACGTGGTCGCGCTCGTCCGGCGGGTGGCCGACACCCGCGCGCAAGACGCGTGGCGCGAGCTGATGGTGAAGATCGCGCCGCGCCTCGAGGGCTGGGCGCGCAACAACCGCCTGCTCAGGCGCTGTCGCCTCGCCGGTGACGACGATGCGCGTGCCGTGATGGTCGCGGTGCTCGAGCGCCTCGCGGCCGGCGACTACCAGAACCTGGAAGCCTTCCTCGCGCACGAGGAGCTCGCGGCTCCGGCGCCCGACCTCGTGGCCGAGGTGATCCGGCTCGGCAAGCTCGATGACGACGAGCCCGCTGCCGAGACCGACCTCGAACACGGCACGCCGCTGCGCGCGTGGCTGCTCCGCCTCGTCGACTTCACCTCGCGCGATCACGTGCGGCGACGGCTCGGCTGGGGCAAGCGCGACGGTGGAGGGAGCAAGCGCGATCTGACGACCGATGCCGCGCCTCTCGACGACCACCCCGAGCCCGGCGCGCGCCCGCCGATGACCGATCGGCTGACCGTGTCGAGGCTCGTCGAGGAGGTCTCCGAGCACATCGACACGTTCCCCGCGGAGATGCGCACCGCGGTGATCATGTGGCTCGACGATGCCGAGCCCGCGGAGATCGCGAAGCAGCTGGATCTCGACAACCCCGCGCGCGCGAAGGCGCTGATCCGCGCGGGCCAGGCGCGCCTTCGCGAACGCTTCCGGGGCCGCTCACCGGTGCTGTTCTCGTGACGCGCACGCTGCTCGTGATCGCGGTGCTCGCGACGACGGCGAATGCATCGCCATGGAAACCGCAGCGCGGCACACTCGAACCCGGTCGCGCGCCGGGCAGCTTCGTGCTGACCAGCGACGCGGCGCCGGGCCGGTACTCCGAGGCCGCGATGATCACGACGGAGCCCGTCGCCCTCCCCTACACCCTCTCGGCGACGTGGCGCCGCCTCGGGCCCGAGGCCGGTCGCTCGATGCACGTGTTCGTCGCCGGCGGCGTGGTGCTCATCAAGACCGGCGCGATCGCGTTCTACGCCTACGACGATGCGAGCTTCGCGCAGGGCGACTGGAAGCCGATCGTCGGGCACACGGTGAAGTCGGAACACGCGATCGAAGTTCATCAGGACGCGCACCGCGTGACCGTCGCGATGGATGGGGCCGAGGTCGCGCGCTACGACCTCGAGGTGGTGCGCCCGAACGCGCATGTCGGCTTCGGGATGAAGGCCGCCCCGAGCATGCGGTCGGCGATCTTCGTCCGCGATATCGTCGTCAGGTGAAGGGGGCCGCCCCCATCTACCGGACATCGCAGTAGGGCGCGACGTCGGTGGTGCGGCCGAACCGCTTCGCGATCGTGCACGCGCGCACGAGGGCGCCGGACGGCGTCGTCGGCACGAGGCGCACGCCGCCACCCGAGAAACCGATGACGAGCGAGCTACCCGCGAACGCGAGGGTCACCGGAGTGCCGAGGCCCGCCGGGGCGATCACGAGGAGCGCCGGCTGATCGCGTACTGGATCCCACAGCCGCACCGTACCGTCGACGCTCGCCGAGGCCAGGCGCTGCCCATCCGGCGACAGCGCGGCCGCCGTGATCGCGGCGCGGTGACCGGCGAGGCGCCGCTCACCTTGCGCGTCCTGAACGACCAGCGTGCCCTCGCCCAGCGCGCGCACCTGACGCTGCGCCAGCCGCGCCACGACGCGACCTTCGAGCTTGCCACGCATCGCGAGATCCGCGGCGGCGAGCACGCGGGTGGTCCCGGCCGGGCGCACGGCGAGGATCGCGTCGCCATCGGCGTAGAGCGCGCTGTCCCCCTCGTGATCGTCGGCGGTGTCGACGGGATCCGGATCGGGCCGCACACCGCTGGGGGCGCCGCTCGCGACCAGCCACGCCCGCGTGGTGCCGTCCGTGTGGCTCGAGATCACGCGCGCGCCATCGGCGGAGTAGACGACCGCCGTGACGGGCCCGGCGGTGTGCGCGATCGTACGATCACCATCGTGGAGCTCCCCCCCGAGGGTTCCGATCGCGAGGCGAGCGCCATCCGGTGACACGGCGAGCGCGGAGATCGGCGCCTCGAAGGCCCGATCGTCGAGGAGCGTGCCGCTCGGTACCTCGAACGTGCGCACGTGGCCCCCGAGATCGCCGACCACGATCCGGTGGTCGCCGAGCCACACGGCTGCCGTCAGCTCCGTACTTCCGGCGATCACCGCGAGCGAGCGCCCATCGCTCGCGCCCCAGATGCGCGCGGTGCCATCGTGGGCCGCGGTCAGGATCATGTCACCGCGCACCGCCGTGGCGACGAGCTCCCCCGAGTGCCCGAGCAACAGACCCGTGGCGTCGCCCGAGGCGATGTCCCACAGGTACGCCGGGCCATCGCGGCTCGCCGAGGCGAGGCGATCGCCCGTGACGAGTGACGTGGTCTCCATCGCGTGCGCTGACAGCGGCAGCACGGTTCCCGCCGTGACCACGTCGGCGAGGGCGAGCGGGCCGACCCGACCGACCACCGCCCACGCGGAGGCGTTCGCCCAGCCATCGATGTTGCCGTCGAGCTCGATGCCCTGCGGGTGAGCCTCGTCGATCACGCGCGAGTGCCGAACGCCATCGAGATCCCACATGCCGACGCCGACGCGGTCGGCGTCCGGGCTGGCCATCACCGTGCCGACGCGCGAGCGGGTGTCCTTGAAGATCTCGCGCGGCGCGGCGCGTGGGTCGGCGACGGCGAACGCGCGCACCACCTGATCGTTGCCCGTGTTGTAGAGCGTGGAACCCGTGCGATCGAACGCGCTCGTCTCCCCGAGCGCCGCGGTCGTCGCGACGGTCACGGGGGCTGCGCCCGGTGCGCGCAGCCACAGCGTGCCATCGACCGTGGTCACCGCGATCGTCCCATTGGTCGCGATCGCGAACGAGCTTGCACGCGCCGGAAGCGGGAACGTCTCGCTGACCGCGCCGGTCACCGGATCGCGCAGCGCGATGGTGTCGGCGGCCGTCACGAGCGTGCCATCGGGCAGGAACGCGCAGCCCGCGAAGTCGACGGGCGCCTCGAACGTCTGGTGCTTCCCGGTCGCGAGCTCGAACAGCTCGCCGATCCGGTCGAAGCCGCAGACCACCACCCGGGTGCCATCCGGCGAGACCCGCGGGCGCTCCGGTTGCGGAAGCGCCGACGGATAGCTCGCGATCCGAGCGCCCGAGCGCGCGTCCCAGATCACGAGCGCGCGCGCATCGTCGACGCCGATCAGCCTGTCACCCGCCGCGGCGAAGGACTTGATCACGCCGTCGTGGCGCAACGGCACGAGGGGGGGGCCCGCGGTCAGCGCATCGGTGAGCCCCTGCACCGCCTCGGGAACAGGCGGCGCGCCGGCCGCGAGATCCGGCGCCACCGCGCGGATGCCGAGGAGGATCGCGTCGAGACGCTGCACCGGATCGGCGGCGCTGCGGCTCGCGACGATACCCTGCGCGCGCCGGAGCTCGCGCTCCGCGCGGTGCTGACTGTCCGTGGCGCGATCACGCTCGCGCGAGATCCTCACGAACGAGACCACCGCGAGCGCGAGGACCACGACCGCCGCGACCGCGCCGATGCGCAGCGCGATGCGATGCCTTCGCATCCAGTGGCGGACCAGCTCGGCGAGCGTGTAGCGCCGCGACGCGAGCAGCTGCCCGGTCTGATAGCGCCGCAGCTCGCTCGCCAGCTCGCGCGCGCTCGTGAGCCGGCCGGTGGGGTCGAGCGCCATCGCGTGCGTGACGATGTCCGCGAGCTCGGGGGGCACATCCGGCGCGAGCTCCGCGATCGGCAGCGGCGGCTTGCGATCCACGAGGCAGCGCCGGATCTCGCTTCCTTCGATGTTCGCATACGGCGGCACGCCGGCGAGCAGGTGATACAGCGTGGCGCCGAGCGCGTAGACATCGAAGCCCGGCTCCGGCTCGTCGCCCTTCGCCTGTTCGGGCGGCATGTAGTTCGCGGTGCCCACGCCGAACTGCGTGAGCCCGTCCACCGGAGGCGCGCGGTACGCGCCGTCGAGATCGCCGCCGGAGTCCGAGACGTCCTTCGCGAGGCCCCAATCGATCACCACGGTCTCGCCGAACTGACCGATCAGGATGTTGTCGGGCTTGATGTCGCGATGAACGATGCCCTGCTCGTGGGCATACGCGATCGCCTCGGCGACGGTCGTGAGGTTCGCGAGCAGGCCGAGGCGCTCCTCCAGCTTCTTGCGCTTGCCGATCTCGGTGCCGAGCGGCGCCCCGCGGAACAGCGGCATCGCATAGAACGGCTCGCCGCTGTCGAACCGGCCGGCCTCGTACACGCCGACGATCGCGGGGTGCTGCAGCCGCGCGGTGAGCCGCGCCTCGCGCTCGAACCGGCGCACCAGGATCGCGCGGTCTCCCTCGGGTAGTCCCGGCTTGAGCTGCTTGATCGCGACGAACCGACCGAGCCGGCGATCGCGGACGCGGAAGATCTGGCCCATGCCGCCGTGGGCGTCGGGGAGTGGCGTCCAGTCCGTGTACACGCGATCGTCGACCACGCTCAGCCGGTCGAGGTCGTCCTCGGAAGGTGCCGCCACCTCCACACCTGCGAGAGACGCGAGCTGACGGCAGCTCTCGCAGCGCGCCACGTGCGCGAGCGCGCTGCCGGCGACGATGTCCTCGAGGGTGGGATGCATGGCTGCCTACCCGTGCGTGGCGAACATCGCGGCGGAAGTGATCGGCGCCGCAGCGCCCCGGAGTAACAACCGTAACGAAACCCACGGCATGGACACTGCCCAGACTAGCCGACCAGCCACCAGGTGTGGTCTGCCAGGTGGGGTCACCTGAACGCATCACCCTGTAAGGGGGCGTCCTGACATTGCCCGGGCGTTGGCCGCACGCTTGCTCTACCCTCCACGTAATGGGGCGATTCGAACCGACCGGCAGGGTGGATGTACCCGGCCTGGAGCACAGCGTCGCGGAGCTTCCGTGGGGCGTGCTGCGCGGCGCGCTGGGCCCGTCCGATGGCACCGCGGGTGCGCTCTCGAACGTTCCCTCCGCGCTCGCGGTGATCCGCCACGCACCACTCTACGCCGCGCACCCCGCGGAGATCGACGAAGCGTTCGAGGTCCTCGAGCGCCACGCGATCCGCCACCGCCTGCTCTACCCCGTCGCCGTCACGATCGCGCCGTTCCTGTTCGACTTCATCCGCCGCAGCTCGCCGCTGTCCGCGCGCATCGCCGAGGTCCTCGCCGAGTACGCCGCCGCCGCGGGGACGCTCGACGACCACCTGCGCGATCGGCTGCACATCCTGATCACCGCGCACACCGCCGAGATCCTCAACTGGACCGGCGTCCACGACCGTGCGCTCGCCGCGCTGGCGATCCACGTCGAGACGATGCGCGCCCCGTACCTCGCGCAGCTCGCCGAGGCCACCGAGGTCTCGCCGTTCGCGCTCCTCGCCCTGATCGAGCTCGGTGTCGCTCCAGGCAAGACCGAGCTGCTCGCCCTCGAGCTCCTGGACGACACCGGCGCCCACGAGATCGCCCGCGCCTGCGCCGCGGCGTTCCTCGCGCGCCACGGCGAGCTCACCCCCGCGCTGCGCGAGCGCATCGACGCCGCGCTGTCCCCCGCGATGCCGGCTGCCCTCGCGAAGCTCGTCGCCCGCCTGTGGGTCCCCACGATCGCGCGCCCCGTCGTGGCGCCGAAGCTCCACGCCGCCGAGGTCGTGTTCGCCGGCGAGAAGCTCGTGCTCGTGCGCGCCGGCACGCGCAGCGTGACGCTGCCGTGGCAGAACGCGCCCCTTCAGAAGGGCGATCAGATCCAGGTCGGCATCACCGCGCACGGCCAGCCAAAGCTCGCGCTCGTCACCGCACCCGACGGGCGCGTCACGGTCATCGACTTCTGAGCGACGCGCCGAACTAGCGGGAACTAGCGGGCTAGCGCGCGCGGCAGCCCTTCGGATCCCAGCAGCTGAGCTGCGGGCCGGCGTTCGGTGCGGCGGTGCGCTGGAAGAAGTACGGGACGGCCGCCGTGGTGAACGTCTTGCGGGCGGGGAACGCGACCGACTCGATCGTCTCGCGGATGCAGCCATCGATCTGCTTCGCGAGCTTCGCGGCGAGGCCCGGCGTCCTGACGTCGATCGCCTCGACCGAGCCGTGGCGCGTGACGGTGAGGACGAGCTCGAGTTGACCGGCGCCGCGGATCTCCGTCGTGCGATCGAGGTAGCAGTGCTCGATCCGGTCGGCGAACGGCGCGAGCTGCGCCGTGACATCGCCGGGGGTGAGGGCACGCGGCTTCGGATCAGCAGCGGCAGAGGTGACGAGGGCGGCGATGATTGCGAGGGCGAGGCGCATGCACGAGGGAACTAGCAGCGGGCATGCCACGCGTAAGTGCGCGAGACGGTTGACGCCGGGCTCCAGCACCCACGGTGGCTGTCTACCTGGATAGACACGACCGGTCGCGCGAGGATCAGCGAACCGACGACGCGCGGGCGCTGGCGGCGTGGTTCGCCTTCGCCTTCGAGATGGCGTCGGCGACCATCGCGTCCTGCTTCGCCTTGTCCTTCCACTTCTCCTGGATCTCGGGAGACAGCGTGTCGACCGGGTCGAAGTAGACGAAGAAGCCGGGCTTGACCGACGGCGCGGCGAACACCGAGATGCCGGTCTCGCGATCGTAGTGCTCGAAGCTGTGGGCCACGCGCTTGCCGCCGCCGCCGGGCGCATCGACGACGAAGGTGGGGGTGTGGAAGCCGGCGGTGACGCCGCGCACCGCCTTCTCGATGTCGAGCGCCGTCTGCAGCGTGGTGCGGAGATCCTCGACGCCCTTCACGAGGTCGTGCACGTAGACGTAGTACGGCTGGACCTGGCAGTGCCCGAGGCGCTTGACCAGGAGCTGCATGGTCGCGATGCCGTCGTTGACACCGCGCTGGAGGACCGACTGGTTGCGCGTGATGATGCCGCGCTCGAACACGTTGTCGAGCGCGCGCTTGGTGATCGCCGTGATCTCGTTCGGGTGGTTGAAGTGCGTGTGGAGGACGACTTCCTTGTGCAGCTTGCGGCCGCGCTCGACGACCGCGGTCAGCGCATCGAGCCACTCGTGATCCGTGATCAGCTTCATCGGCATCACGGCGGGACCCTTGGTCGCGAACCGGATGCGGCGGATGTTCGGCAGCTCGAGGAGCTTGTTCCCGATCAACGTGATCTGGCGCGCCTTGAGCTGATAGCTGTCGCCGCCCGAGACGACGATGTCCTCGAGCTCGGGACGCTCGGAGATATAGCGGAACGCGCGCTCCCAGCGCTCTTCGGTGGCCTTGAGCGAGACCTTCTCGACCTCGTCCGTGTTCACACCGACGGCGTAGCTGCGCGTGCAGAAGCGGCAGTAGACGGGACAGGTATCGAGGGCGAGGAACAGCGCCTTGTCGGGGTAGCGGTGCGTGAGCCCGGGGACGGGTGCATCGGCCTGCTCGTGCAGCGAGTCGAGCGTCAGCTTCGGATGATCGGGTAGGAGGCGCGAGGCCACCGGTACGAACTGGCGGCGCAGCGGATCGGTGTACGCGTTCGACCAGTCGATCAGCGACAGGAGATATGGCGACACGCGGATCGACATCGGCGCCACGCGGAAGCCCTGCGAGACGTCGTCATAGAAGCTCTGGGGGACGAGGTCCTGAACCGCCTGGAGGAGCTTCGCCGGGTTGGTGATCGTGTTCTTCGCCTGCCACGTGTGGTCGAGGAACGTGGCCTCGTCGACGAGCCGGTAGGCGGGGATCTTCTGCCAGAACGCACCGTCCAGCAGCTGGCGGTGGAACAGCGTCGACGGATCGACCGACCCCTTGATGTGCTTGATCGGTTCGAGCTCGGGCGGTTGATTGCCGAGCAGTTTGAGCTGGGTGTCCATGGGAGCCTCGCGGAGTCTGGTAGTCACGGAGAGAAAACGGCGAACACGTCGTAATCAATCCGCGACGTCAGGCTGGTGCGGGACAGAGCCCAGGTACCACATGCTGGAGGATGGATAACATGCCGTGGCGCCTTGGCCAATCACGAACGATGGTGAGCGGTGAACCACTGCATGAGGGTAGGGAGAAAGCTGGGACCGAACACCGGAATATGTCCCGCGCCTTCGATCGCCCACAGCTCGATCGCGCCCTCGGCCGGGCAGCCCACCTCGGTCGAGCGGTGGGTCTCGGCACCGGGTAGCGCTGGGACGATGTCGAGGTCGCCGGCGGGCGTGCGGGTGGTCCCGCAGCCGTTGTGCTGCGACCACTGAGCGACGCTGCCGAGCGCACCGAGCGTGCCGACCGCGGACAGGGGGCCGTACGGCACGGTGTCGTCCACGGTGCCGTGCATGTGGAGCACGCTGACCGGGCGCGACGGATTGCACGCGGCCGGATCGGAGGACGCGAGGCCGGCGAGCGGCGCGATCGCGGCGATCACGTCGGCGCGCTCGCACGCCATCCGATACGCCATGAAGCCGCCGTTCGAGTGGCCGACGATGAACACCTGATCGGGATCGACCGGCCAGCTGTCGATGACGTCGTCGATCAGCTTGCCGATGTAGCCGACGTCGTCGGGGTTCTTGCCGCCGAAGTCGCAGCACGCCGGGTCGGCATTCCAGAACTGCTTGCCCCCCGCGTCGACCGTGCCGTCGGGCGCGATCACCAGCGCGGCATCCATCCCCGGCAGCATCGTGGTGTTGAAGTACGCCGACTGCACGAAGCCGCTCGCACCGTAGCCATGGAGCACCACCACGAGCGGGTACTTCTTGCCGTCGGTCAGCGTCGCGGGCGCCTTGAGATCGACCGGGCGGTCGCCACCGAACGTGGTGGGGCGCGGGCCATCGGAGCCGCCATCGCAGGCCGCGAGCAGGAACAACAGGATCGTGGCGCAACGCATGTCGCTACCGTATATCGTCGCGGCCATGAGGTGGACGTTGATCTCCTGCTTC
>JAYVLW010000506.1:0-3315 GCA_043759315.1 Myxococcales bacterium | reverse complement strand
GGCCGCGGCACCACGGACGGTCGCGCCGACCAAGCCCCGCTGGATCGGCCACTGTTAGCCATCTGGGGGAACAGGCAACCGATCTCCGAGATCGTGTATGGTCCGCCCAATGACCGTCCGTCGCCTGGTTTCGGTGCTCAGCGTGGTCCTGGTTGCGTCTGCGACGATCGTCGTCGCTCAGCCGAGAGGCGGTGCGAAGGCTCCGGCGAAGACTCCGGTCGCGCCCGCCAAGACGCCCCCTCCGGCCCCGGGGCCAGGCTCAGGGTCGGCAGCACCTGCCGCCGGTAGCGATGCGGGAAGCGCGGTGCAGATGGCCGAGGATCCGCCGCCGTCCGACATGGAGGGCACCAACGAGAACCCGGATGCGCCGAAGACCGGGGACGGCAGCGGCGCGCCCGTCGTGGTGGCGCCCGTCGAGAAGAAGTCGGGCTACCCGATCGAGGAATCGCAGCGTCCGATCACCCTGCCGAAGAACATGTCCGAGGTGTCCCTGGCGCCGCACGCCCAGGTGAAGCCGTTCGCGGGGAGCATGGCGCTCCGCGCGCGCTACGGCATCACCCGCCAGGCCCAGCTCGGCCTCACCTACCTCCTGGGTGGCGCGTTCGACGACCCGAAGACCACGGACGACAAGGTCGGATTTCACCCGGGCAAGGCGGTCGGCCTCGATGTCACGGTCCTCCTTCAGGACTGGATCGCGGTGCGCCTTGGCGTGCCCGTCTACATCGATCCGGTCGCCGTCAGCCTCGAGCTCGGTGCTCCGGTGAAGTTCATCCTCACCGACAAGTTCGCGCTCGGTGGCCTGGACGACCTCCTCAACATCAAGATCGTGAAGTTCGCGCCGAGCTTCTATCAGGAGGCGTCGAATGCCGCCAACGCTGCCGGCTACGCGAGTAACACTGCGCTATCCCCCGGCTCGCTCCGTGTCTCGGCGTACGGCATGTATCAGTACACGCCGAAGTTCGTGATCATCGGCCGGTTCGGCGTCGAGTTCAGCGACTTCAGCGACACGCTGCACACGAGCTCGACGTTCATCCGTGCGGGCTTCAACTTCTCGCCCCGCAAGTTCCTCGACGTCGGGTTGTCCCTCGGCTGGGATGACCTGTCGATCGCCGGCGGGTTCGCCCCGGCCGGATACCTCGCCGTTCGCATCTGACTGTCCGGCAACGGGGACCGGCAACGGGGACGGACCGGCAACGGGGACGGTTTCAACTTACGCAACTTGCGATCGCCAACCCGCGGTAATCCCGTCGAGGGGCACTTGCCATTCTGCGTAGCGAACTCGCTCACGTGATTTCCACATCTTCGAGATCGCTGATTGCGTAAGTTGAAACCGTCCCCATCGCCGGACGCCTCAGCGCCCGGAACCTGAACCTGCCGCCGAGCCCGTGCCCGCCGCCGAGCCCGTGCCCGAGCCCGAACCTGCCGCCGAGCCCGTGCCCGAACCTGTCGCCGAGCCCGAGCCCGAACCTGTCGCCGAGCCCGAGCCCGAACCTGTCGCCGACCCCGAGCTTGTCGCCGAGCCCGAACCCGGCTCGGGCTGGTCGGCGACCGACTCACCGGCCTTCGTCAGCACTTCGAACTTGCGGACGCCGACGAGCTGACCGCCGAGCGTGAACGCGGTGCACGCCCAGATGCCCGTCGGATCCTTGGGGACGAGGTTCGGGGGGAACGTGCTGCGGAACACCACGCCCTCGCCGTCACAGCGCAAGCGATCGGGCGTGATGCGCGAGAGCTCGTGGCCTCGGTGGCTCCAGACGTGGACGACGGCTTCCTTGAGGCCGCCGGGCTCGCGCAGGAGAGTTCCGCAGCGCAGGCCGTCGAGCTGGTGGGCACGGATCTCGTGCTTGCTGGCAGGCATGCATTCGTAGGAGCCGTAGGTGCCATGGCTGACCGCGATCTCGGCCATCGCGAGCGGCACCGGCGGGATGAACACCTTCCCGTACCAGACGAGCGCGAGCAGGCCGACGGTCGAACCGACGGTGAGGATCGCGCCCTGCGGCGAGAGAACCTGCCGCACCGAGAACGAGAGGAGTGCGACCGACATCGGGGTGGCTGCAGCGGCGATCACGAGGCCGGATTGGTGGTCGACGCCCGCGACCAGAGGCAGCAGCACGTTGAGCAGCGAGAACATCGCGATGCCGTACATCGCGGACGCGAGCCAGCGGCGCTCCATGATGAAGTGGTCGAACACGAGGTCCATCGTCGAGACGACGGCGCAGATCAACAGAACCGGCGCCAGCCACCAGTTCCACGAGGAGAGCGACCAGGTGGCGCTCGACGCATAGAGCGGGGTCAGGAAGAAGAACATCTGCTGATAGAACTGCTTGATGATGTAGTTCGTCGCGACGCGAACGCCCTTGCGCGCGAAGCCTTCCTGCTCCTTGCGGTTCGCGGGGCCCACGATGAAGCGGAGAGCCACGAACAGCAGCGTCCACGAGATGAACAAGGCCATCATGACCTTGTCCGCGTGGGCGAGTCCGGCCCGCGCGAACAGCATCACGCCGACGCCGAAGAACAGCGCGAAGAACGAATGGAACCACCACAGCCGGCGGAGGATCCGCTTGAGGCGCGAGGGCGGCGGCGCTGCCGGATCCGGTGGTGCCTGCTCGGCCTTTGCCACGGTTCGAGTCTACCTGCACCGCGGTGTTCGCGCAGGACGCGCGGTGCTCACGCTTCGATGAGGACGGCGGCCGATGGATCGTCGTGAACCATCAGGTTCCCGAACTTCACACCGCCGGTGACCGGCAGGCAGAAGATGCGGGCCTCCACCTTGGTGTCACGCGCGACATCACGCGTCAGCTCGAGTGCCTCGACCGGCGTGATCTGCGCGATCACGTACATGCCCTCGGGCAGGCGGAGCGCGCGGTGGCTGCGGCGTCCCTTGACGGTGCGAGAGAAGCCCGCCTTCGCCATCGCGGCATCGAACCCGCCGGCGCTCGCCACGTCACCCGTCACCAGCTCCACGCGCACGAAGGTTCTCGCCATCCGAACACCGTAGCGCATCCGGAGCGAAAGCGAAGGCCCGTTCTCGACGAGACATGACCGCTGTCAGGTTCGTGTCATGTTTGGAGATCAGCCCGCTGACGCGATCAACTCCTTGAACCTCTCGAGAGCGAGCTCGAGGCGCGGCATCGCCGGTCCGAACGAGAACCGGAGATGACGGCGGAACCGCGAGGCCCGCGCACCGCGTCGCTTGCCCGGGTCGACGTCGAAGAAGTCGCCCGGCACCGTGATGACCTTCCGCTCCAGGGCGGCGCGAAAGAACGACATGCCGTCGCTGATCGACGCCGGGAGGTGCTCCGCCGAGGCCCACAC
>JAYVLW010000505.1:0-3335 GCA_043759315.1 Myxococcales bacterium | reverse complement strand
CGCCCCGCCTTCAGCTGGTCGGCGATCACCGGTACGATGAATTTCGGCTGGCGGTTCGAGCCATCGAAGGCCAGGCGCGGAATGGTGTCGCCGATCTTGGGGTTCGAGAAGCGGCGGTGGATGAGTTTGTAATAATCCTGGAGATTGGTGTTGGGGACGGGCGGCACGGTTGGCACGATCTCTTCCTGCTCGACCCGGGCAAAGAAGCCGCCAATCAGCGGATGGGTCATGGCGTCGTGCACGTAGTGGACGTCCAAGAGGCTGCCGGCATAGGCGATGGAGGCGTGGCCGCCGTTCAGGATGCGGATTTTCATGAACTCATAGGGTGTCACGTCGGGCACGAACTGGACACCCACCTGTTCCAGCACCGGGCGGCCGTTGCAGAATTTGTCCTCCAGCACCCACTGGATGAACTCCTCGCAATAGACCGGCCAGTTGTCCTCAATGCCGTAGGTCTCGGCCAGCATTTTTCGCTCGCGGTCCGTGGTGGCGGGCGTGATGCGGTCGACCATCGCGTTGGGGAAGGCGGCGGTGGCCTCGATCCATTTGGCGAGATCGGGGTTGCTGAGGCGGGCAAGGCCCACCACGGCGTTGCGCGTGACGACGCCATTGTGCGGGATGTTATCGCAGCACATGACCGTGAAGGCGTTCAGCCCGGCGTAGCGCCGCCGCGCCAGGCCGGCGACGATCAGGCCAAAGGCCGTCGTTGGATCGTCCGGGGTCTTGGCGTCGCGGACAATGTCGGCCGCCTCGGGATTGAAGACGCCCGTCGCTGGATCGATATAATAGCCGCCCTCGGTGACGGTGAGCGACACGATGCGCGTGTCGGGATGGGCGAGCCGCTCGATCAGCGCCGACGCGCCGGAGCTCGCCAATATGTCGGCGTGGCTCGAGGCCGGTAGCACGCGCCAGAAGGAGATCGCGGACGCGGTCGCCGCTGCCGTGGGTGGCGACGTCGACGGCTTCCCCGACTTCGCTGGCAACACGATCGCCGTGATCATGGTCGGCGGTCTGCCGTACTGCGTGGTCCCCGGCGGCACCGTCGATATGGGTTTCTCGCCCGAGGAGGAGGCGGCGGTGCGCGCCGCCGCCGAGGTGAACGCCGGCTGCGACAACCACTACGAGCTCTACGACTCGCTGCTCGAGAATCCGCAGGCGCTGCGCCCGCTCACGCTCGTGCACGTCGGCCCGTTGCTCGCGCAGCAGGAGCCACGTCGGCCGATCCCACCGGCGGAGGTCGTCGCGCTCCTCGCGACCGATCCGTTCCGCTTACCGTCGGAGGCCGAATGGGAGTACCTCGCGCGCGGCGGTGTTCCGCGCGAGCTCACGTACTTCGGCCCCGACGTTCCCGACGACAAGGGCTGGCTCCCGAGCGTGGGCTCGCAGGGCGTGAAGGCCGCGAACGACTTCGGCATGTGGGGCTTCGGCTTCGAGCCCGAGGTCTGCGCCGATGTCTGGCATCCAACGCACGAGGGCGCGCCTCTCGACGGCTCGCCTCGCCGCGGCGTCGGTCCGCGCGTGGTGCGCGGCGGTGCGGCGCAGCTCTATCCGTTCCAGGCCACGGGCGAGTGGCACCTGTTCCTCTCGGCGATGCGCACGAACCAGAAGAGCTGGGAGTTCGTGCAGTCGATGCGCATGGTGATCGGCCTCCGGATCGCGAAGCCCAGCTAGTACTTCGCCACAGAGAATACGAATGGTTCGAAGTCTCTGCTCGAGCTCGAGCCCGGGTCTCTCCCTGACGATGGAGCCAGGGCACAATGATCGCTTCGAGATCGGGCTGCAAGCGATCGACATCGACGCGTGTCATCGCGCGGACCAGAGTCGAACGCCTGCTGCTCGATGTAGTCCTGCGCTGCGGGGCCCGAGACGTACTTGGTGGCGCCGGCCTTCTTGAGTAGATCGAGGACGCGCTCGGTCTTCGCGGCCTGCGCGTCGTTACGGGTTCGGGGTGCGGCGCACGACGAACAGCCGGGATGGCGAACCCTTGTCGTAGTACAGCTCCGTCCCATCGCGGGACAGCTCCGGGTCACCGATCGCTGGATCGGGCGGAAATGGCTGGGCGATCGAGAAGACCGCATCGGGGCTGGTCCGTGACGCGAAGTAGGTCTGAATGGAGCCTGCGTCATGCTCGTAGTAGATCTCGAGACCATCGTGCCGGATCGTCGGCGCGGTGTCGAAGACGCCTTGGCCCGGCAGCCCCAAGGTAGGCCCCGGGTTCCACGTCGATCCACCGAACCGGAGCTCGATGATGTCCGAGCTCGGGTCGACGGGATTCGCGGTGGAGCCCGCGACGAGTCGATCTCCACTGCCGTAGAACGCGAACGGGCCAACGACCGGGAACACCACGCTGGTCTGCGTGCTGAAGTCCGCGGACGTGCTGGCGCGATGAGCGTGCTTGATCGTGTTGAGCACGAACCAGTACAGGTCGAGGCCATCCGGGGACAGCGTCGGATCGGTCTCGCCCTCGACGTTCGTGGTGACCAGGGTGGCGTTGCCGTAGGCGCCGCCAGGGCTCGGTCGCTTCGCCACATACAGCCGGTTCATCCCGGAGCGCGTCGACACGAAGAACAGCTCGAGCTTGTTGCTCGACACCGCAGGCATCAGGTCGTGGAACGAGCTCTGTCCGAGGCCCAGCGATACCGGGGTTGACCAGGGGCCGAAGCTCGTCGGCAACGGCGCATCGCCTGGACTGCCATCGTCGCCGGCATCACCATTGGCGTCACCACCGGCATCACCACCGGTATCACCGCCCCCGAAGCCTGGCTTGGCGAAGCAGCCGCCCACGAGCACCGCGACCGCCAGCACAACACACCGAACCATGTTGCGATGGTACCTCACCGCGCGTCCGGTGCGTCCAGCTCAAGATCGAGCAGGAACGATTCTCGGGTTGCTCTGCGCCGACCGACCTGTGGCACACGACGCAATCCGAACGGTCGCTCCGATCACAGTCGGCCGCGCGAACCTCGTCTCTATTGTGCGTTCGCGGCCTGGCAGACGACCGCGCCGAAGGCTCGTGGCGAGGTCTCCGTCTTCTGGGTCTGCGCGCGCATCATGGCGACACCGATCGCCGCGGTGCAGGTCTTGTCTGGAGATTCCGACACCGAGGAGATCTTCGCGCCGGTTGCTCTCACCGTGTTGGCTCCGTCATCAAAGGGAGCGATGACCTCCAGGGGGGTGCTGTTCGTCCGGGTCCTGACCCGAACGGCTCCCTTGACGACGGACACCTTGACGCTCGCCGGCTTGAGCGTCGTGCCGGCCGTCAACGGTCCCACCTTGGCGATCGCGGCGCTGACTTGCTTGGCAAGGTCTGCCGCGACGGCCTTGTCGCCGATTCC
>JAYVLW010000504.1:0-3353 GCA_043759315.1 Myxococcales bacterium | reverse complement strand
GCGTGGACGACGTCGGGATAGCCGTCCTTGTTGAAGTCGAACACCGCGACGCCGAGCGTGCCCGACATGTCCAGGGGCTTCGGATCGAGGGTCCAGCCGCTGGCGCCGCTGAGGAGGCGCGCGGGTTGCGTGATCGCGTAGTCGCCGTCGTGATGCGAGGGGACCACCACGTCGGGTCGGCCATCGCAGTTGAGGTCCGTGCAGAAGTCGTTGCCGTCGCAGTCGGTATCGATGCCGTCCATCGGCACCTCGAGCGAGGTGGAGCCGGGGAACGCGGTCGCGTTGTCGTCGTGGCAGTCGCCGCCGCGCGAGACGACCGGGAGGCCGTCCGGCATCGTGCAAGCCGAGTACTGCTTACCGAAGCCGTCACCATCGTTATCGGCCAGCCACATCACGCCGTCGATCGGATCGTTGTCCACCGCGCCGTCGCAGTTGTCATCGACCTGGTTGCAGGTCTCCATGGCCTCGGGATGCACGGCGGCGTTCCCATCGTCGCAGTCGACATCGGCGTCGAAGCCGTCGCCATCGCCGTCGTTCGAGCACGCGCTGACGAGCGTTCCCACGACGACGACGAGAATGGCAGCGCGCATCGAGACCTTCGTCCATGATCGGCTCAGATCGCGGCTCGATCAAGCGCGTTCGCGCGCCTGCACCGTAACGACGCGGTTCGACAGCGGTTGGGCCGAAGTATTCGCACCTTCGACTGGCAGCCAGTGACGGTCGTTTCGTCGACAGATCCGTCGCTTATTGAAGTCATCTCCGGCCTCCTGCCCGCAGAAATTGGCGCGAGCGCTGACCGCCGCATACGATCTTCACATCGTACCGGGGCGGTCTCTCGACCCTCGCCCAGCTTTGGCCGTCACACAGGAGAACTGAATGACTCGCTTGTCCCAGATACTGTTCGCTGCGGCCGCCGTCTCTGCGGTGCCGCTCACCGCATTCGCCGAAGATCCGCTCACCGACCCGCCGGCCGATCCGAACGCCGGTGGCGGCGGTGATGGTGCGGCCGTGCCGCCGGTAGACGGCGGCGCCGACATGACCGCGGGATGGCCGAAGTCCGCCATCGATCGTCCCCTCACCGTGCTCAAGGGCAAGCTCGGCGCCTCTGCCGACGTCGCGATCGCCCACGCATCGATCACGATCCTCGGCATGACCACCTCGAGCACGAATGAAGGCCTCGTGGTCGGTGCCGGCTACGGGATCAGCGACAAGCTCGAGGTCGGCGGCTCCTACGCGTTCAGCCTCAACGAGTTCGAGATCAAGGGCGTTCTCACCGCGTATGGCGCCTTCGCCCTCATGCACAAGGACAAGCTCGACGTGGCTGCCAGCGCCGATCTCACCCTGGACCTCAACCATCCGAAGGCAGGCTCGACTTCGATGGAGACCGATGTCGGCGCGACGATCAATGCCGGCGTTGCCGTCCGCTACAAGGTCGCGCCGAAGTTCGCCGTGTTCACGGGCACTCCCAACCGGATCCTCGGAGCCGGTCTGCTCACGCTGGCCGGACCTGGTCCGATGGGACAGCAGTTGAGCATCGGCCTCAACGAGGGGGCTGCCAAGACGTTCTCCCTCCCGGTCGGCTTCGGTATGCAGGTCACGCCGGAGCTGTTCGCCTACCTCAACACGTCGCTGATCACCATCTTGCTCTCCGATCCTCCCGCCATGGGTGACCGCGTGTCGTCGATCGCGGACATCACGCCGCTGACGCTCGGCGGACTCTTCTCCGTGACCAAGAACATCGACGCGGCCGCCAGCCTCACGTTCTTCGACCTGCAGAACGCCGGCGACCTCTGGGCGATCACGGTCGGCGCTCGCTACTACAACTAGGCCCTCACGGAGCGTTGCCTCCGTTCCCCTTAGCCTCGCTTCGAAGTCCGGGCACCAGCACGCGCTGGTGCCCGTCGTCGTTTTCGGGGGAATTTGCCTCTTGCCTCGCGCATTGTCATCGTTGCTGACATGAGGCTGCCGGTCACTCTTGCGTGTGTGGTGCTCTCGGGCCTGTGGCAGGGAGCGCGCGCAGCACCCGACCCTGCCGATCCGGCAGCGGCCTGCGTGTGCGCCGATCCGGACGCGCCCGCCGCCGCTCCGCGCGACAAGCTCACCCTGACGAAGGCGAAGTTCAGCGACCTCCCCGGCTGGACCGACGACAAGCTCGCCGAGGCCGTGCCGTCGTTTCTCAACTCGTGCGCGGTGATCGCCGGGCTCAAGGACACAGATCCGATGGGCCACGACGGCCACGGCGGCAAGGCCGGCCAGTGGCGCAAGGCGTGTGCGGCCGCCGCCAGGGTGAAGCCGGGCGACGACGCGGGCGCGCGCGCGATGTTCGAGGCCGAGTTCGTGGCGTGGAGCGCCGCGGGCAAGGCGGGCACCGAGGGCAAGCTCACCGGTTACAACGTCCAGCAGATCCGGGCATCGCGGAAGAAGGGCGGCAAGTTCCAGATCCCGATCTACGACCGGCCGAAGGACCTGGTGATGATCGATCTGTCGAAGCACATCCCCGATGCGCACGGGCGCAGGATCTGGGGAAAGCTCGACGCCAAGGGCGAGGTCGCGCCCTATCCGACGCGCGCCGAGATCCGCAAGGGCGCGCTCGCCGGTCAGAACCTCGAGCTGATGTACGCCGACGATGCGACCGACGTGCTGTTCGCGCACATCGAGGGGTCCGCGAAGGCGATCATGGACGATGGCTCCGTCGTGTGGCTCGAGTTCGCCGGCAAGAACGGGCGCGCGTATCGCGGCGTCGGCGGCGTCCTCAAGTCGATGGGTGAGCTGCAGGCACCGGGCAGCGGCACGATGCAGGGCATTCGCAAGTGGTTCGTGGAGCACCCCGGCAAGTTCGACGAGGTGGTCGACCAGTCGAGCTCGTTCGTGTTCTTTCGCGAGTCGACGAAGGCCGGGGCCGTGGGCTCGCAGATGGTCTTGCTCACGCCGCAGCGCTCGATGGCGATCGACCGTGCCTTCATCGCGCAGTCCACGCCGATCTTCGTCGAGACGCGCGCACCGATCGTCGGCCAGCCGGGCGCGGCGCCGTGGCGGCAGCTGCTGATCGCGCAGGACACCGGCGGTGGCATCCTCGGCCCCGTGCGCGGCGATATCTACTGGGGCGACGATCTCGCGGCCGCCGAGCGCGGCGGCCGCATGGGCGGGCCGGGCAAGTACTGGCTCCTGTTGCCGAAAGGCGTGGGCAAGTAGGGCTGCCGGTCAGGTTGGTTCCCGGGGTTCAGCCTCTGGCAGGCCACCGTCGGGTACTCTTGCTACGAACTCCAACGATCCCGCGCCACTCCGGAGGCGCGCGGTCTGATGATCGGAGGGGCGTGTTACGGGTGGCACGCTGTGAGAGGGATCGGACTCGG
>JAYVLW010000503.1:0-11142 GCA_043759315.1 Myxococcales bacterium | reverse complement strand
GAGCCGGCCTCGGGCTCGCTGAGCGCGAAGCAGCCGAGCAGCTTTCCCGCCGCGAGCGGCGTCAACCACTCGCGCTTCTGCGCCTCGGTGCCGAACCGGTTGATCGGATCGCAGACGAGGGAGTTGTTGACGCTCATGATGACGCCGGTCGACGCGCACGCGCGGCACACCTCTTCCATCGCGACCGCGTACGAGATGTGATCGAGCCCGGCGCCGCCGAACTCCTCGGGCACCGCGATGCCGAGGAACCCGAGCTCCGCCATGCGCTTGACGAGCTCGGCCGGGTGGCGGTGCTCGCGATCGATCTCCGCGGCCTTCGGGAGGACCTCGGAGGTCGCGAACTCGCGCGCGGTGGTCTGAACGGCCAGCTGGTCTTCGGTGAGTGTGAAGTTCACGATTACTGTCCTTTGAACTCGGCCTTGCGCTTGCCCAGGAACGCCGCCATCCCCTCACGCTGATCCGACGTACCGAACAACAGCCCGAAGCTGCGCGCCTCGAGCGAGAGCGCGGCGTCGAGCGAGATCGACTGGCCCTCGTGGATCAGGCGCTTGACCTCGGCGACCGCGAGCGGGCCGTTCGCCGCGATCCGCAGCGCGAGCTCGGTGACCTTTGCGATCAGCTCCTCGGCCGGCCACACCGCATCGGCGAGCCCGATCCGCAGCGCCTCGGCCGCGGTGATCTGGTCGCCGGTCATGCACAGCTCCTTGCACTTCGCCACGCCCACGCGCCGCGCGAGCCGCTGCGATCCGCCGAAGCCCGGGATGACGCCGAGCTTGACCTCCGGCTGGCCGAACTTCGCCTTCTCGGAGGCGTGGATGAAGTCGCAGCACAGCGCGAGCTCGCAGCCGCCGCCGAGCGCGAAGCCATTGACCGCGGCGATCCACGCCTTCTCGCTGCTCTCGATCGCGTGGCCCACCGCGCCGCCCATCTCGGCGAACGCGCGCGCCTGGTTCGGCGACATGTCCTGCATCTCGGCGATGTCGGCGCCCGCGACGAACGCCTTGCCCGCGCCCGTCACGATCACCGCACGCACGTCGGTGGACATCTCGAGCTCGCCGGCGACGTGCGCGAGCTCGGTCATCACCTTGCTCGACAGCGCGTTGAGCGCCGCCTCGCGGCTGATCGTCACCGTGGCGATCGCGCCGTCGATGGCGACCTTCAGCGTCTCGAAATCGTCGTAGCTCATGGTTTCCTCTGCCCCTGCGAGTCGTACTCGTAGAACCCGCGCGCGACCTTTCTGCCGAGCCAGCCGGCCGCCACGTACTGGCGGAGCAGCGGGCACGGCCGGTACTTGTCGTCGCCGAGCTCGCGGTGCAGCACCTCGGCGATCGCGAGGCAGGTATCGAGGCCGATCAGATCGGCGAGCTCGAGCGGCCCCATCGGATGGTTGAGGCCGAGGCGGACACCGGTGTCGATATCGGCCGCGGTGCCGAGCCCCTCGTAGAGCCCGTAGCAGGCCTCGTTGAGCAGCGGCAGCAGCATGCGGTTGACGATGAAGCCCGGAATGTCGCGGGCGCCGATCGTGGTCTTGCCGAACCGCTTCGCGAGCTCCATCACGGTGTCGACCGTGGTCTGGCTCGTCGGCAACCCACGCACGATCTCGACCAGCTTCATCAGCGGGACCGGGTTCATGAAGTGCATGCCGACGACGCGATCGGGGCGCCCGCTCGACGCCGCGATCTTCGTGATCGAGATCGACGACGTGTTCGATGCGAGGATCGCGTCGTCCTTGCACACCTCGCCGAGGCTCTTGAAGATCGCGAGCTTGATCTCCTCCTTCTCGGGCGCGGCTTCGATCACCACGTCGCACTCGGCCAGGTCGGAGTGCTGAGCCCCTGCCTTGAGGTGCGATAGCGTCGCGTCCCGCGCGGCGCCCTCCATCTTCCCCTTCTCGACCAGCCGGTCGAGCTGCTTCTTGATCTTGCCGATGCCCGCCTGCGCGAAGTCCGGTGCGGCATCGACGATGATCACGTCGAGGCCCGATTGCGCGGCGACCTGCGCGATGCCCTGGCCCATCTGACCGGCACCGACCACCCCGAGCTTGCCGACCTGCATCATGGACGCTCGACGAGGAGAGCGATGCCTTCGCCGCCGCCGATGCACAGCGATGCGCCGCCGCGCTTCGCGTTGTTCGCGGCCATCGCGTGGAGCAGCGTGACCAGGATGCGCGTGCCCGAGGCGCCGATCGGGTGCCCGAGCGCGACCGCCCCGCCCCACACGTTGACCTTGTTCGCGTCGAGGCCGAGCGCCTGGTTGTTGACGAGCGAGACCACGCTGAACGCCTCGTTGATCTCCCACAGGTCGACCGACTTCGCGTCCCACTTCGCCTTCGCGAGCGCGTTCTGGATCGCCGGCGTTGGCGCGGTGGTGAACCACTCGGGCGCCTGCGCGTGATAGCCGGTCGCGACGAGCTTCGCGAGGACCTTGAGCCCACGCTTCTTCGCCTCGTCGGCCGACATCAGCACCACCGCGGCGGCGCCGTCGTTGATCGACGACGCGTTGCCCGCGGTGATCGTGCCGTCCTTCTGGAACGCGGTGCGCAGCGTCGGCAGCTTCTCGATCGAGCCCTTGCCCGGCTCCTCGTCGGTCTCGACGCTGATCTCTCCCTTCTTGTCGGCGATCTTCACGGCCGCGATCTCCGCCTTGAACTTGCCGTCCTTCTGGGCAGCGAGCGCGCGGCGATAGCTCTCGGCGGCGTGCTCGTCCTGCGCGCTGCGCGGGATGCCCTTCTCCTTGGCGCACAGCTCGCCGCACATCCCCATATGTTGGTTGTTGTACGGATCCCACAGGCCGTCGTGGACCATCGTGTCGACGGTCTCGAGCGGCCCCATCTTGGTGCCCTGGCGCGAGCCCTTGAGCGCGTGCGGCGCGTTCGACATCGACTCCATCCCGCCGGCCACCGCGATCTCGATCTCGCCGGCCGCGATCGCGCGCGCCGCGCCGATCACGGCCTCGAGACCCGAGCCGCACACCTTGTTGACCGTCACGCACGGGACCGAGCTCGGCAGCCCGGCACCGAGCGCGGCCTGCCGCGCGGGCGCCTGCCCGACCGCGCCCTGGAGCACCATGCCCATGTGCACGAGGCCGACGTCACCCGGCGCGACACCGGCGCGCTCGAGCGCGGCCTTGATCGCGGTGGCGCCGAGCTTCGGCGCCGGGACGCTGGCGAGAGAACCGAGGAAGCTTCCGATGGCAGTGCGCGCGGCACCGACGATGACGACGTCTCGCATGCGGAGGGGATACCCCTCCTGAGCGGTAGGCGTCAAGGCGCCCTCTCGGGCGGGTCAGGCGTGACGGAACCGCGACTTAGACCCTCCTAGACTGTGACGATGCCGGCGCGGATGCCGGCGGCGTCGACAAGCGCGCCGATGTCATCGGGATCCGACGTCAGGATGCTATCGCCGGTACGCGCGAGACCAACGAGCAATGCGTCCACCACATCGCGCGTCTTGGTTCTCGCGAGCAGAGCCCCAGCGCGGCGTGCAGCTTGCTCACCAGGAGCGTCGACACGCACGGCAGCCAACAAACCCGCGAGTAACGCCTGCCTGCGGCCATCGCGCCAAACCTGCGCGACGACGGGAGACGTGGTCATCACCTCGAGCGTGAGGCGGCGCGCGGCCGCGAGATGACTTCGAACGACGACATCGCCGCGCTCGTAGGCGACGAACGCGCCGGCATCGAGGATCAACCGGCTCACTTCACACGTGCTCGGCGCACCGCCTTGCGCCGACGAGGCTGGCTCGCCCCAGCGAGGTGTGTCTCGGCTCTTGCCACGAGGTCCTCGTCGACCACACCGAACCGACGGTCGGCCGCCGCGAGAGCTAGATCGAGCGCAGCCAACCTCACCCGGTTCGCAATTGCATCGGTAACGATTGTCGATACCGTCGCGCCTTCGCGCTCCGCGAGCGCGCGCAACGCTGCACCGAGCTCACTCGGCACCTTGACGCTGAGTCGATCGACCGCCACGTCGTCAGCGTATGGCATACAAGCGTATGACGCAACCGTCCGATTCAACGACTGCAACGCGGACCATCGCGAGCATGTTCATATCGACATCGAGGGAACGGCTTCGCCGGCGCGGGCGCTAGCTTTTCGCTCCTCGCGAGCTAGGGTCGCGACCATGCCTGCATTCAAGCTGTATTACACGCCGACCAGCTGTGGCGCTGCCAACTTCCTTGCGGCGACCATCGGGGGTCTCAAGTTCGACTCCGAGGTCGTCGATCTCCCGACGCACAAGACGAAGTCGGGAGCCGACTTCTACAGCATCAACCCCAAGGGGAACGTTCCCACGATCGTGTTCGCCGACGGCTCGGTCCTCAACGAGAATGTCGCAACGCTGACCTACCTCGCCGACGCCGGCAACGCGCACCTGGCCCCCAAGGAGGGAACCCCGGAGCGCTACGCATACCTCAACCACGTCGGCTTCGTTGCGACCGAGTTGCACAAGGGTGTAGGTGCCTTGTTCAACTCGAAGTTGACCGAGGAGGCGAAGACCGCTGCGAAGGCCAATGCGCTCAAGAAGATCGACTATCTGGTCACGCTGCTCGACGGCGGGAAGAAGCCGTTTCTCAATGGAAAGACGCTGAGCGCCGCCGATCTGTACGCCTACATCGTGCTGTCTTGGACGGGCTTCCTCGGGCTCGAGCTTCCCGCGGCGGCGCAGACGTACTTCGACGGCATCAAGGCCAACGAGGCGGTGCAAGCCGGCCACGCGGCCATCGCCGCGCTGCAATGAACCATCCGTAGGTCGATCCGTCGAGCGGTGCGTAAGTAACGTCCATGAAGGTCTGGTGGATCGCGCTGGTCTTGCTGGCCGCAGCTTCGGAGGCGAGACCCGCGCCGCGCATCAGGCCGGTGGTTCCTCCGTTCGACCGCAACTGCGTCGAAGCGGCATCGTGGGACAAGGTGCAGACCTGCATCGACACCTACGAACGGGGCGCACAGGTGACGGAGCTGTCCCCCGTCGTGCATGGCGTGACCATGGCTGACGCCCGCCACTACGTGTTCGTACGCTTCGGCGAGCGCTGGCGGATGATCTATCGCCCGGGCGATGGGAACTACGAGCTCGTTCGGACGAGCACGATGGCGCTCGAAGACCAGACAGCCATGCGGATCGATCTCAGCCATCACGTGCCGCTGGGAAACGCAGGCGTATTCATCGAGCGCGTCTCCGTTGTCTGTCCGTCCGCAACCACCAGCTGCCAGTCGATCGTCACGGCCTGCACGGTGATCCTCCGCGGCCGCGCGGTCGAGACGTTCCGAGGTGAGTTGGTGGCGGGTCGGGGCGGCGTGACGGTCGTCGGCGATCGCTCCCATTCCGGATCTCACTGCTTGGGTCGGTAGGAATGCGAGCGTGCGAACGCCGCAGTCGTGTGGACGTTTCCCGATTGCAGGCTCACAAGCCCATGGCGCAACCGCCTATTGCCACGGATCTCGGCGCTCCATCCGGTGGAGGGAGGGCATGCTGTACTCGCCACCGAAATACGTGCATCGGTCCGTGGTCCAGACCGAGCGCGGGTTCGACACGTCGACTCGCACCGGCGCCCAGTGCGCACCGTCCCAGTGGGCGACGGTACCGAAGCGCCCGACGGCAAACACGTCGTTCGAACTCGCACCGCCGACCGCGCGGTACTCGTCGTACGGCATGGTCGAATCGACCCGCCACACACCGGCTTCGCGATGCAGCGCTTCGCCGTGACCGCCCACCGCGATCAAGCCACCATTGCCGTCTCCCCAGATCGCCTGGAGGTTGCGATAAGGGTACGGCGGCAGGGCCTCGTCGTTCCACGCCGTACCATCCCAGCGGGCGACACCGCTTGACCCACCGCCGGTCCGCACGACGTAGACGTCGTTCACTCCGTTCACCCACGCCCCTGTGATCGTGTCGGACGGGCGCGGATGGTTCTGCCACGCTCCGCCCGACGAAGTGAAGACCGCGCCATTGTCCCCGAAGACCGTCACGACCCCCGGCACCGCCGCAACGCCGCGAAGCTGCGCGGGTAGGTTCTGGATCGTGGACCACACGCCGGCGGTGCGGCGGAGCACGTCGCCGTTGTAGGTTACGGCATAGACCGCGCTGTCACTGGAGCCGGAGAGACCGGTGATCGTCGTCAGCGGTCGGTCGAGCGCCGTCACCCACCGCGACCCATCGAAGTGGACGATCCGCGAAGAATCGGTGATGCTGACGCCTGCCAGGACCAGGTCGACGTCGGTGCAGGTCGCGCCCCACACCCCGACCACACCGAGACCTGCCGTCGCGGGGAGCGTGGTCGACACGTCGACATACGACGTCGTGGACTCTCGATACACGTCGCTGGCGGTTCCGACGACCATCGAAGTTCCGATCGGTGCGGCGGCGTAGATCGGGGGCAGGATTGCCGCGCGCTGCCAGGTGGCACCGTCGAAATGCAACAGCACCGAGCCGCCGAGATAGAACGCATCGAGGTCGCTCTCGTTGCGCCCGCTCACCCGCAGCACCGGCGACATCACCGCATCGAGCTCCGCCGTGACGTCCCGGGTCGTCCATGCGGCGCCATCCCAGCGACCGACGATCGCCGTCGCTCCGGTATGGCCGGCCACAACCAGAACGGTTCCGAACCCGACCACCGAATCCACCGTCCCCATCGGCGCAGCCCGGGGCTCCCACGCCGAACCCGACCATCGCTGGAGCGCTCCGTTCGAGACCACCCAGACCCCGCTCTGCCCCGCCCACGCCGACGTCGCAGGTCCGAGCGGCGTCCAGGGCATCGGCGACCACGTGTTCCCATCGAATCTGAAGGCCCGCTGGTCGGCGAACGCATAGACGTCGTCCGGGCCTGACCCGACGACCAGACCGCGAGCGATGTTGCTCCCGGCGACTGGATCGACCCCCCATACGGTGCCATCGAACACGAACAGGCCGTCCTCCGAGACCAGAAACGCTCGATCGTCTGCGGCTGCGTAGATCGACGAGATCAGACCACCGTTGCCGGGGACGATCATGGTCTCCCAGACACCGGCACGATACCGAAATACGTCTGCGTCGCGGGCTGCAAACCCGACCGCCCCTACCCCCGCTAACGCGCGGACACCACCAGCCCCGGTGAGGCGCGCAGGCTTCCATCCGATTCGTCGGCACGCCGAGAAGGTCGCGGCGCAGAGCGCACCGCAGTCGAGGTAGCCCGCCTCGAAGCCCTGATCGATACAACTCGTTTCCGGCGGAGCGCCATCGCACTGCTCGGCTCCCTGCACGATTCCGTCGCCGCAGATGACGGCCAGACACAGGCCATCCGTGCACACGCCAGCCTCCGATGTGAGCGGGCACGTGGTGCCGTCGGGCATGCCGCGGCACGATTCGAGCTGGTCGTCCGTCAAGCACTGGTGGTGGACGACGTCACAGGTGGTCCCGGGTGCGCACGTGCTGCCGTCCTCGCAGAGCACCGCGGTCGAGCGGATACACGCGGCAGCCGAGGCAAGGATGGCGAGGAGAAGCCGCATGGCGAGATCCTACATGACCCACATGACCCTCACATGACCCGCCACATGACCCTCACCGAGGTTGATTCTTGGACCACGGAGAGACGCAGCGGCCTGTCCGAGACTTGTCCGAAGCGATGAAGCGTCGCGTCCCGATCGCGCCACCGCGGGCGCACCTCGCGCCACGATCTGGTCGAAGCAGCTTCCAGGCGCCGTCGGTTCGCGCCCGAACGCCCGGTAACCTGCCGACTTCACCCGGGTCCCCCGAGGTCCGCAACTTGCTCCCCAATCGAGCTCATGACCATCCGAAAGCCCACCGTCTCTCACATCCTGGTGTTGATGTTTGGCCTCTCGATCGTCGCGTTCGGGTTCTATGCGCGGGCCACCGAATGGGCGCCCGGGATCGGGATCCCGGCGTTCGGCGCGGTGATCGTCGCGTTTGGTGTGGGATGGCTCATGCCCAAGCTCGGGGCCGCCGGCCTCGTGGCAACGGTCGTCGCGCTCGCGTCGTTCAAGGTGAAGAGCGCGCGGGACGCCGACAAGGTCCGCTGGGCGGGCGAGCGCGCGGCGAACGAGATGCTCGAGGTGTGCAAGGGCAAGCCGATGCCGTCGCTCGGCGCGCCCAACACGAAGATGCGCTGGGTTTTCGGCTACCGCGGCCCAGGCGGAACGGACGGCGTGTCGTGGCTCTCGCGCGGTGAGTGGAACCCCGATCGGGTCCCCGAGTTCGTGGTGTGCGTCGACGAGACCCAGGAGACCGTCCACAGCGGTTCGTTCACCGCGAGCGACGGCGTCGTCCAGACCCGGAGCACGTTTCGCCACCACGCGGACGTGACACTGCGCAGGACCGTGACCGCCGAGATCCTGTTCACCAAGCACTACCGCGGCAGCAACCCGCCGCCGCTCCCCACGTATATCGGCTCGGGCACAGTGCTCGATGGCTCCGTGATCAGCAGCGACGAGATCCTCGTGGACATCAAGCCGCATCTCGGCTCGGAAGCCACGCTTGCGCAGCGCCGATAGCCGCATCGGCGAGAACGCCGGGATCCCCGGGCGCGTTGTCCCGTGATCAACCTGACGGCATGCCCGCGGGCCGCGTCGAGCACAGCACGTGAGCTGTGCGAGCCTGCCAGCGCTCAGTTGACGCCCTGGAGCGTGGAGTTCGAGATCGTGATGCTCTTCGCATTGGTACCGACGGCCGTACCTGCATTGGTCACCGAGCCGGATTGGACGTTGGTCCAGTGGCCACCGGTGTTGCCCGTCATCGTGGTGTCCGTGATCGAGAGCGTGCCGCCGTAGTTGTTGCTCGTGAAGAACAGCCCCCCGCCGAACGCATTCGTCCCGGCGGCGTTCGTGACGATCTTGTTCCCGCACAGCACCACGTTGACCGGATTCGTCGCCGTGGAGGCACCGTCGCTGTACAGCGCGCCGCCGTTCCCGCCGGATCCGATCTCGTGCTGCCCGTTGTTGATCACGTTGCACTTCGTCGCATCGTCGTTGTTCGCGTCGTGGCCCGTCGCCGTGTTGCCTTCGACCAGGCTGTCGTAGACGTCGAGCTCGGAGAACAGGCAGCCGATCGCCGCACCGTTGCTCGCGCGGTTGGTCTTGAACGTCGACTTCACGACCAGCAGCCCGTGCTTGCTGCCCAGCATCCGGATCGCGCCGCCGCCGACGTCGGGCCCGAGCGGCGCGGCCGAGTTACCCTCGAACCGCGAGTCGATGATGGTGAGGTTGCCGTCGCGCATGTAGATCGCGCCGCCGTCGCCCTCATTGAACCCCTGCGAGCAGGGTGCGGGCGCCGTGGGAATCGGCATCGAGCCCGCCACGCTGCCGCGCACGAACGCCAGGTGCTGGATCGTCACCCGCGTCTCGAGCGCCTGGAAGTTCGGGCTATCGAACCGGAGGATCTGCGTGGTGCCGCCACCGTCGAGCGTGATCTTGTTGCCACCGTCGATCACTGTGTTCTTCATGATCGGCAGGTGCATGGTCGCGGTGACCGCGATCGTCACAGGCGCACTACCGCAGTTGAACGTGATGATGCCGCCCGCAGTGACCGCGGTGTTCAGCGCGTCGAACGTACAGCTCTGCGGCGTACCGGTGCCGACCACGGCCGTGGGATTGGAGACATCGACCGACATGCCGGCCGCCGGAATCCCCGCTGCACACGACCCATCGGGGTTCCCGTTCGGGGACGCCGTCGTCCCAGGTGCATCCGGGTGCGGGAGGACATCGCCATCGGGCGTCTCGCTCGTGTTCGAGCTGCCGCATCCGGTGCACAGCAGCGCGATCGCGAGGACGCGTCTCATCCTTCGAGCATCGCACGAACACTCCGACACGAGCTACGAGATCGCACTTCACGCCACCGACGCCGCTGCTGCCGTCGAGAGCGATCACGACGACCCTCGGCGGGGATCCCCGACCGACGTTGCCGTCGCAGAACAACGGCGGGGCTGCCGATCCGATGATCACGATCGCGCAGCCGCCGTCGACGGCGTGATCGTGGCACTTGGCGCTCAGCCACGCGCAAAGCGCGTGGCTAACGGCGTTTCGACGTCGCTGCTACTTCTGTACGCGCAAGGTCACCCGACGGTTCTTCGCTCGTCCTGTGATCGTCTTGTTGTTGGCGACGGGCTTGGTGGCCCCAAAGCCCCTGGAGCTCAGCCTGGCGCCCTCGATGCCCTTGGCAACGACCGCCGCGACGACCGCTTTGGCGCGTGCTTCCGACAGGGCCTGATTGAACTTCGCGTCGCCGACGCTGTCGGTATGACCCTCGATCGCCAGGCGCTGCTTCGGCTGTGCCTTGAGGTATGACGCGATGGCGTCGAGTGTCGAGCCGCTCTCGTCGCGCAGCTTCGCGGATCCGAAGTCGAAGTAGATACCATAAACATCGAGGACGCCGGTCGCCGCGAGAGCCTTCGCCACGTCGGCAGGACGGCTGCCGTCGTCGAACGTGCCGAGCTGGCCGAGCTCCGTGTAGTCGGGATGCCCCCAGTTGCTCGTCACCGCGATCTTGATCCAGCGAGCCTGCATCGGCAGCAGCCGGACGAGCTGGTCGTTCTTGTTGCGCTCGAGCAGGAAGCTCGCGGTGCGCACGAACCCTTCCTTGGCGGATGTCGTCGACGTGTAGACCTCGACATCCTTCGCCGAGATCCCCTCCCAGCCGGTGGCCTCGTCGGGAATGAAGTTGTTGAAGACGAGGGTGGTGACCCAGGTCGCCTTCGGGAGCTCGATCACCACCCAGTGAGGGAACGGAGCAGACGCTGCGGAGCACCACACCGGGAGCTCGCCCGTCCAGTTGGTCGAGTTTCCGATCAGGTTCTCGACGTCCCACGCACCACCGTAGTTGCTGCTCGACGCTACGATCTTGGCACCAGCCCTTCCGCTGGTGATGTTGTTGGGCTCCTTCGCGAGCGCCGGTGGGGGCGCCGCCAGGAGCACCATCCATCCGAGCAAGGCGACGACGCGGATGGAGCGGCGTGGGGCAAGCATGGAATTCAAGGATAGACGAAGCCGCCCCGGTCGGGAGCCCCGACCGCCCGGAGCCCCGACCGAGGTCGCCGCTACCGTCCCCGGATCTGGTACTCCCGCGGCTAACGACGCGCCCGTTCGAGGATCGGCGGCAGCACCGCGAGCACCCGCTCGATCTCGTCGACGGTGGTGGTGCGGCCGAGGCTGAACCGCACCGCC
>JAYVLW010000502.1:0-4704 GCA_043759315.1 Myxococcales bacterium | reverse complement strand
TGACGAGAGACTCCGCGAACCCGTCGTACACCTGTCCGACGCGATACAACGCCGCGGTGGCCCACTTGAGGTCCTGGTAGTCGACCACGGACAGGTACGTCTTCTCCGCCTCGGCAAGCAGCTTCGATTTCTGCTTGAGCGCCTTCTCGAGCTGCGCGGGCTTGACGTCGAGCGTCACCTTCTCGTACTCGCGGAAGATCAGCTCGCCCTCGTAGTAGCGCGCCTCCGCCGCCCAGGTGGTGGCCGCCTTCTTCTCCGCGCCGCTGGCCGCCTTGAACAGGCGCTGCGCGGTCAGGAAGTCGTCCTTGGCGCGCTTCATCTGGCCGAGCTTGAAGGACATGCGGCCGGCGCGCGTGTACGCCTCGATGATCCGCTTTCCGGTGGACCGGTAGATCTTCGTGTAGTCGGCGTAGGCCTGGTACGCGGGGCCTTCGTCGCCCGCTTGCTCGTAGACGACGCCGATGTTGAACGCGACGTCGGGCGCGTCCTTGCGTTCGCGGAACTTCTTCGCGTACTCCTGGTAGTGCGCGATCGCTTCCTTGTTCTGGCCGAGCGCCTGACGGAGCAGGCCGGCGTTGTACAGCGCGTCCGCGGACTTCGAACCGGTGCGAAACTTGGCCCACACGGCCTCGTACGCCTTCGCGGCCTTGTCGTAGAAGATGACCTTCTCGTAGACCACGGCGGCGGTGAACGCGGCCTTCTCGCCGATCGCCGGATCCTTGTCGCCGTACTTCTCGGCGATGTCGAGATAGATGTCCGCAGCCTTCTCGGGTTGCTTCGCCTTCTCGTACATGACGCCCGCGTTCATCAGCGCCTGCGCGGCGACCTTGCCGTCGCTCGTCTCCTTCGGGACGCGCAGGTAGAAGGTCGCGGCCTGCTCGTACTTGCCGGCCTCGTTGTACTTGTCGCCGCTCTTCTGGATCGATTCGACGATCAGGCGATCGAGGCGCTCCTGCTGGTCCTTGCTCGAGAACGACTTCGCCTTCTTGAGCTTGCGCGCCCAGTCCTCGATGTTCTCGTAGTCTTGCGCCTTGTTGAGCGCCGAGAGGATGCGATCTCCGGCGGGACCGGAGTTCGGATCGTTCGGATACTTGGTGACGATCACGCCGAACCGCTTGATGGCCTCGTCGTACTCGCCGTAGTCGTAGAACATCTGGCCGTTCTTGAAGATCACGCCGACCAGCGTCGGGTCGGCAGGGAACAGCGTCGCGTAGAGATCGATCGCCTCGCCGAACTTCTTGTCGACGGGGTAGAGCTTCGCTCGACCGACGGTGTCCTTCGGGCGTGCCTTCTCGTACGCGTTCATCGCGTTGAGGAGCGCATCCTTGTGCAGCTTGCCAACGGGCGCACTCTTGCCGACCGCGAGGTACTCGTCGCCGGCGTCCTCGGTCTTGTTCAACTTGAAGAACAGGATGTCGGCACGGTAGTAGCGGATCTCGGTCGCCTTCTCGGTGGCACCCTTGCCGGTGCCGAACGCGGCCAGGTACTGCTCGTAGGCGGCAGCGGCACGGGTGTAGAGGTTGATGTCGGCCTTCTTGTCCGCCTTGTCGCGGCGCTGCGCCTCGCCGTGGATGTTCATCGCCGTGGTCCGCGTCAGCTCCTCGGTGGTCTCGAGCGAGCGCTGGAGCGCTTCCTTGTTCTTCTGCGCCTTCGCCCATGCCGTGTTGGGGCCGAAGTTCTCGAGCAGGACCTTGATCTCGTCCTGCGCCTTGTCGACATCGAGCGCGCTGTTCCAGTTCAGGATGATCGACCGCTGGTACTCGGCGGACTTCAGCGCCTCGGGATCCATCTTGATGAGGAACCGGTACGCGTCGCTCGAACGGTCCCATTCGGCCTGCGCACCGTAGCTCTCGGCGACCTTGACCATGACGTCGCGTGAGTACTGCTCGCCATCGATCGAGACGAGGAAGTCGAACACTTCCTTCGGCGAGATCGAACGATCCTCGGTGAACACGACCACGAGGTACTCGAGCGCCTCCTCGCGGAGCGAGGCGCTGCGCCGCTTCTGCGCCTCGGTGCCCTCGCGCTCCTGCTTGACCGCCTTGTCGAGGACCTTCTTGAAGTCCCTGGCCGCCGCGGTGGTGTCGTTGAGCTTCCACTCGCACCAGGCGACCTTGAACAGCGCGAGGTCGCTCGTGGCGGCCTCCTCGCCGACGTGGATGTAGGCGTCCTTCGCCCGCACCCAGTCGCCGCCGGCGAAGTAATGCTCGCCGACCATCATCCACGCGTCGCCGTACAGCGCGGACTTCGGGAACTTGTCGATGACCTCCTGGAATCGCCCCATCGCCTCCTCTTCGCGGTTGTCCTCTTTGGCCGCGAAGCCGATCAGATAGGTCACGAGGTCCATGCGCCGGAACTCGGGGAACTTGTCGTGGAGCTCGCGGTACAGGGTCTCGGCCTCCTTGAGGTCGATCCGCGGCTCCTTCGGTTGCACGCACTCGGACTTCTTCGCCGAGCACTTCTCGACCGAGCGCGAGAACTCGTCCATGCGGATCAGGAACAGCCGGCGCGACTCCTCCCACAGCAGCTCGGCGAGCTTGAACATGCCTTCGGCCCGCGCCTCGCCGCTCGGCTTGCTGTCCAGGAACCCGCGGAGGAGGCCGATCGCCTCGAGCCGCTTGTCGTCGCGGCGCTTCTCCGTCGACGCGAGCAGCGTCTTGAGATCCTGGTTCAGCACGGGCGCCTCGGGGGAGACCGGCCGCTTGCGGATGTAGAGCTCCGATGTGGGACCGCGCGACGTGCTCGGAACGTCGCGCGCCGGCGCTTGCGCACCGGCGATCGAGGACGTCAGGAGGAGAGTACTGAGAAGGATCTTCTTCATCGGAACCCCGTGTATTCGTCGGCCCAGAACTCGCCCTGCCACGGCCAGAACTCCTCGTCGTCGCCGATCATGCTCGCGTTCCACAGCTTGCCGATCAGCTCCTCTGGGAACCGTCCCGCGGCGAGATCCTGGACCTCGATGTCGAGCTTGCGCTTCTGGCCGATCACCGCATCGACCTTGCCGAGCTTGGCCTTGTCGAGCACGCGACGTGCGTCGGCGTGGAGCTTCTCGATCTGGCCCTGCGCGAGCTTGTCACCCGCGGCCTGCAGCTTCTCGAGGAGCGCGTGCGAGGCGCGATCGAGACGGCGTGCCTCGGCGATGTCGTTCTGGATCAACGGTCGGATCCCCGCGGAGGTCTCGGCGGTGACGGCGACTGCGGCCTTGTCGGCGACGGCGATCGCGTTGGTCAGCGCCGAGTGCGTCTTCTCGTAGAGCGCGTCGAGCCGCTTGGATTCGTCGGCGGCGACATCGGGGGGCACCATGCCGTCGCGGCGACCGCGCGCGAGCTCGCTCCTGGACTCGACGATCTTGTCGCTCAGGCGGCGGAGATCCTGGACCAGGGCATTCGCATCGGCGAGCTGCTCCTGCTCGAGCGTCTTCGTGGTGCTGACCGCGACGACCTTCTTCTCGTTCAGCTGGTTGCCGAGGTTCTGCCACTGCCGTACCGCGAGCGGCGCGGCGTTCGCGAGCTCGGTCATGCCGTTGACCGCATCGTTGAGCCGGATGAACTTCGGATCGAGGCGGAGCAGGGCGAGCACGTCATCGACAGAGCCCTTCGACTCGGCGGTCCCCGCCTTCTTGCCATTGAGCTCGCCGGTCTTGCGGACCTCCTTGTAGCGAGTGACCGCCGTCGCGAACAGCTGCTTGCGCAGCTCGGGGTCGTTCCGGGCCTTCTCGATCTGGTCGACGATCGGCTGCAGCTTGCCGACGAGCTTGTCGTACCACTGCTGGCTCTCGGTGAACTTGCAGTCCGCGAGCTCGACATAGCCGGCGAGGAGGCTCGCCTCGGGCCACAGCGGTGAGGTCGGGAACTCCTTCAGGAACTCCTTGACGAGGTCGCGCGCCGTGGCCAGCTCGCGCTTCTGGTACATCGACCACGACGCCTCGAACAGCGCGTCCGAGAGGTACACGCTGTCATCGGGGATCTGGAAGTAATGGTAGTACGCGTCGTCGTACTCGCCGGCCTCGTGCGCGAGGCGTCCGAGGCCAAGGCGCGCGAGGTCCTTGATCGTGAAGTAGCGATCGTCGACCACGAACGTGAACTTGTCGGAGTCGGGCGTCGCAGCGATCTCGCACATCGCCTCGGCCGAGCCCTTGTACTCGCCGCGGCGCGCCTTGATCACGCCACGCAGGTAGATCGCCGACGAGTACAGCCGGCTCTTCTTCGAGATCATGACGAGCTCGCCCTCGGCGTCGGCGAGCTTGCCGGCGTCGTACGCGGCGCGGCCGCGCAGGTAGCTGCGCTCGCCGGCCGCGGAGGCGGGAATTGGCTCGGAGGTCTTGGTCGCTTCGAGCCGGGCGAGGACGCCCGCGTGGTCGCGGGTCTCCAGCGCGATGTCGACGGCGCGGCGGTGCGCCGGCCCCCAGTAGGTCCCGCCGGGGCCGCGCTTCATGATCTGGTCGATCGCGTCGAGGGCAGCGCCGTAGCTACCCGCGCGGGCCAGCGAGATCGCGAGATCGTACTCCGCGTTCTGGAACTCCACGAAGTCGGCGAACGCCGTGTAGCGCGGGGACTTGACGATCGAGTAGAGGGCGACGGCCGCGTTGACGAAGTTGCCGCCGCGGATCAACTCCTCCGCGACCCCGAGCTCCTTGCGAAGCGTGTCGAGGTTTCCGCTCTCGACGTCGATCAGCTTGGTGGCCTCGAGCTCGGTGAAGTACTT
>JAYVLW010000501.1:0-4388 GCA_043759315.1 Myxococcales bacterium | reverse complement strand
GCGCGGGCACCGCCGACGCACGAGCACCTGCGATGAAGCTCGCCATCGCGCCCGGATCGGCCTTCCCGAGGATCTCCAGCCCGACGAGCTCGAGCGCGAGCTCGCGCGCGCGGGTCTGCCCGGCGGGCGTCAGGCAGCGGGCGAGCGCGCGAGCGGCCCACGCGTGCGCGTCGCGCCAGCGATCGGCGAGCGCGAGCTCGTGGCACAGCTCCGTGTAGAGGTGCATCGACGTCGGCTGCGTCTCGAGCTCCGTCTCCTTCATCGCGATGTCGCGATCGTCGCGCGAGGTGACCAGCCCACCGCCCACGCCGCCCTGGCGCTGCTTGCCGCGGCCGTGCTGCTTCTTCTCGTCGATCAACTCCTGGATGCGCTCGATGCGCGACGCCATCGGGTGATCGCCCTTGTCCTTGGTTACCTTGTGGAACGCCTTGATCGCCTCGACCGCCTCGTCGAGGAAGTCGCCGACCATCAGAAGGTGCGCGGACCAGTACTCGAGCTTCGCGCTCTCGGCATCGTCCTTGCGCGCGAGGTCGAGCTGCTCGACGAGGCCTTCCACCTCGTGCCGCGTCAGCTCGCTCGACGCTTCGACGGCGCGGCGCTCGACGAGGTTGACGCGCAGGTTGCACGTCAGCACGTTCGCGAGCCGACGACGCTGCAGAGGATCGAGCGCGACCTCGCGACCGGACAGCTCGAGCACCACGCGCATGATCGAATCCAAGAAGCCGAGCGCGGTCGGCGGCCCATCGCGCCTCTCGGCGAGCACGCCGTCGAGGATCCTCTCGTCGAACAGCGTGGCCACCGCCCGCACCGTCTCGAGCACCTCGTCGAACAGCGCGCGGCGGTTCGGATCCGGCTCCCAGCGCAGGCACAGCAGCGCGAGCTCCGCGAACGTCTCGACGGCGTGGCGGTGCACCGCGAGCGCATCGGGATCGGGCGCGGCCGCCGTGTACCGCATCGGTGCGCCCTGCGCGGCGGCCCGGAACCGCGCGGACAGCTTGTCGGCCACGCGCTCGCCCTCGTCGGGCACGAGTACCGCGAGCGAGCGGGTCAGTGCGCACAGACCCTCGGCGCGCGCCTCGGCGACCGCGGGCGCGGACGGCGCCAGCAGCACGCGATCGCGCTGCGTGCCGAGGCCCGCGAAGCCCCACACCAGCGCCGCGCGGGTGTGGTGCAGCCACTGACGGAGCTGCTCGGGGTCCTTGTCGATCGCCTCCTGGTTGACCACGAGCTCGCGCTCGGTGAGCGCGCCCTTCTTCGTCTCCTCGACGAGGAACACGCCGCTCCGGCCGGACAGGCGCGCGGCCTGCGAGAACATGCGATGCGGAGCACCGTAGCGCCGCGTCGACGCGGCATCGAGCCGGCCGACCAGCGCGAGCCGGTAGTGGTGGCGATCGAGCTCCGCCCACGCATCGAGCGCGGCCTCGTGCTCGCCGAGCAGCGTGAACAGCGCCGCTCGGTTCTGGTGGTGGATCGCCTCGTGCGGCTCGAGATCGATGCAGATCTGCACGGCGCGCAGCGCGGCGGAGAACCGCTCGGCGGCCGCCTCGTCGACAGCGACCCGGGTCATCGCGGCGACCAGCGCACGGCGCACGGCCGGGCGATCGGGAACCCGTGCCTGCAACGCGCGCAGCGCTTTGACCGCCGCCCGGCCATCATCGTCGAGCTTGATGTGCAGCAGGCCGAGTGAGATCTGCTCCGCGCGCGAGTCCTTGGGCTGTGCGGCGGCGGCGGCCGCAAGCTCGTCGGCGGTCGCGGTGGTCCACGCGATGATCGTGCGCGCGAGCGAGTCGGCGCGCGTGCCCTTGCCGATCACGCCGCGGTCGAGCTGCGCCGCGACGCCGCGCTGCTCGCCGGGGCGCGTGATCGCCAGCCGCGCGAGGAGATCCGCCCACGCGGCGTCGTAGCCTGGCCCCTTCGGCAACTCGGCGAGCTTGTCGAGGCCGCCCTTCGCCTGCGCGGCGAGGTTCGTCTCGGTGTGGAGGAACTTTGCGGCGGCGTGTTTCGGATCCACCTGCAGCGCGCGGTCCGCGATGTTGCGAGCGGTGCGCGCCTCGCCGCGGCGAGCGGTCGCGAGCGCCTTGATCACGAGGACGAGCGGAAGATCGGAGACACCCTCGGGGAGGGCGTCGAGGCGAGAGATCGCGCCGTCGAAGTCGCCGAACCGCAGGCGCACGAGCGCGTCGCGTACCCGGTGCATCGGATCGAGCGGCTCGAGCTCCACGGCGCGAACCGTCGAGGCGGCGGCGACGCTGAAGTCGTCGGAGAATCGGCCGCGCAGGCTCGACACGGCGGCGAGGGCCCGGCGCGCGCGGGGCGTACCGGTGCGGTGGTGCTCGTCGGCGAGCTCCACGGCCGCCGCCGACCAGTTGATCCGGCTTAGCTCCACGATACGACCTCAGGTCCGGACGAGCGGTCCGGAGCGTCAGACGCATGGTTTCGCGCTAATTCCACGCGACGTGCCCCCGGCTGACCCGTGCGCCACCGGCGGCGGTCCAGTGAATCGCGATCGAGCCCCGGATCTGGTTCGGCTCGGGGAGCGCGAGCACCACGCCGCCCTCCGCGACCCGCCAGCTCGCACCGTCGTGGCCGACCACGTGGAGCACGCCGTCCGTGGTCCACGCGAGCACCGTGCCGTCGGTGCCCGCGACGGCGCCCGCGACCTTGCCGTCGCCGAGCCGCACGCGCGCGGGACGAGCCAGCCCCTCGTCCACGATCCACGCATCCCCGCTGTCCGCGTACGCGAACGCTCGCCCGCGCTCGGCGAACACCGCCACACCCGCGATCCGATCGCCGAGATCCGTGGCCACCGCGGTCAACCGCTGGCGCTCCAGCACGCCGAGCCCGCGCGCCCCGGCGACGAACGCGGTCCCGCGCCGCATGCCGGGGAACATGGCGTGAGCGCGACCGATCGAGCCCGTGTGGACCGGCGTCAGCGCACCTTCGCTACCGGGCCACGTCGTCACCTCGAGGCTGCCGCTCGCGCCGAGTGCCACCAGGCCGTCGTCGAGCGGGAGCAGCGCCACGAGCGGCTCGGGTGAGGTCAGCTCCTGCACGGGCACCCGTGACGTTCCCGCGAGCAGCGAGATGCCACCGCCGGTGTCCGCCAGCACCAGACCACGCGACGTCATCGCCAGGGCGAGCGCCGGCGCGCTGAGCGCGAGCTCGGTCCACGTCCCGTTGCGCAGCTGCTTCAGCATGGGCGCCCAGCACGCGACCGTGAGGGTGCCGTCGCCGTGGTCCACCGCGTCGCTCACCGGGCCGGTGTCGGCGAGTGGCTCGAGGCGATCGCCCGAGGTCACCGACAACCACTCCCCGCGGTCCGTGCCGACCACGAGCGAGCCGCGCAGCGTGAACGCGCTGACGGGGATCGAAGACATGGGCTCGGACCCTAGCACGCCGTCGGTGGTTCGCCGGGGAACCGAGGCACTCCGGACGTCACGCGAAGTCGATGGCGGCGACGTTCTGCATGCCCATCATCGTCCCGCCGTCGATCTTGAAGTCGCGCTGGCCGAGACCCCGGCACGCCTTGCCGACGTAGTCGAACATCGTCTCGCGGCCGATCCGGACCGTGGCGTGGCCCGAGGTCGTGCTGCACGCGTAGAGCAGCGGCATGAACCCGTGGATGACCTCACCGGTGCGGGTGGTCAGCGTGGCGCGGTACGCGAGCTGCTCGATGAACTGCCCCGGCGCCTTGAGCTCGATGCGCCGCACCAGCTCCATCGGCGCGTAGGTGACGCCGTTGCCGATGAACAGCTCGAACATCTGCCCGATGCCGTCGTCGTAGTCGCGAAGATCCGAGAACGGGCGCACGCCGCCATTGCGCAGCGTGATCTGCCCCGCGACCGGACGCACCGCCTGGGCGAAGTCGGCGAACACCTTCGCGGCGAGCGCCTCGTCGCGATGCAGCAGCGCGACCGCGAGCCCGGCGTACATCGGCGCGCTCGCGGTAGGTGCGAGCAGGCCGAGCCGACCCGCCGCGGCGGGATCCCGCCAGCGTGCCCAGCGTGCGTGCTCGCCGCTGACGATCATGTCGACGGCCGGCGCTTTGGTCTGGCGCAGGCGAGCGAGCGCCTCGTCGAAGCGATCCGCGTACGCGAGGAGCAACGCCGTGCACGCGATGCCGATCTGCGTGCCCGCATCGGGCTGCTGCATGAACGCGACGGCCGCGCGCGCATAGTCGCCTGCATCCATCGCCGGCCCGAGCTCCGCCGCGGTCGCCTGCGGAAGCGGCGGCAACGCCGGGCCAGGAGTCGCCGTGGGTGCCGCGGTCGGTGCGGCAGCGGGCTTCTTCTTCAGGAAATCGAACAACCCCATCGAGCTCTCCTCTTCGCGATGAGGTACGAGCATGCCGAGAGCTCCCAGAACTCTCAAGGCGACCGCGCGAGAGA
>JAYVLW010000500.1:0-15904 GCA_043759315.1 Myxococcales bacterium | reverse complement strand
CCGTCGACCAGGATGATCCGCTTGTCGCCTTCGATCGCCTTCGGCAGGTACGTCTGCGCGAGCGTCCAGCGCGTCCCGGCGCCCGTGGACGTCTCGAGGATCGAGGACGCGTTCATGTCGCCGTCCTTGACCACGAAGATGCCGAGGCCACCGTAGCCATCGACCGGCTTGACCACGATCGCCCCGCCCTGCTCGGCCTGGAACGCGCGCAGCTTCGCGGCCGAGCGCGTCACGATCGTCGGGGGCGTGAGGTGCGGGAAGTTCAAGACCGCGAGGTGCTCGTTGAGCTCGCGCAGGCCGCGCGGATCGTTGACGAGCAGGGTCTTGCCGCGCGCGTGATCGAGGATCCACGTCGCGTGGAGGTAGTTGACGTCGAGCGGTGGATCCTTGCGCATCAGCACCATGTCGAAGTCGCCGAGGCGCTGGTGCGAGCTGGCCTCGATCTGGAACGCCTCCGCGGGTGTGATGCCCGGCATGACGATGGTGGGGCATGCGTCGGTGACGGCATCGTTGCCGATCAGGCCGAGGTGCTCGATCTGGCAGGTCCACACGCTCCAACCGCGCGCGGCGGCCTCGAGCATCAACGCGTACGAGGTGTCTCCGGCGAGCTGGAGCCGGTCAAGCGGATCGATGATGAACAGGCAGCGCACGCGGCGACTGTATCCCTACCTGGGTTGCCGGGCACCATTCACTTTCTCCTGACCACGGACTTCTTGAACTCCTTCCGCTGGTCGGCGAGGAACGGTCGATCGATCTGCTCGGCGAGCTGGTCGATGTCGCTCGTGCTCACGCCGCAGGATGCGAAGTGCTTCTTCCATGCGGCGATGACGTCGATGACTCTATGAACCTCGTTGGCCGCCTCGTCCCTCTTCAACGAGAACTGGGTGCACATCGACATGGCATTCGCGAGCGTCGCATCTGCTTCGTCGGTGCCGACCCGCATCTGCTGGTAGCCGAGGGACTGCCCGGACGGGAGGACGTCGAACGCTGCGGACAGGTCGAAGTGCCCAGCGTCATCGACCAGCAGAACGTGGTTCTTCTCGTGGTCGTCGGTGTTGTCGAGGAGGATGTTGAAGACCATCCGGCGAAACAGCTCCCGCATCTGCTGCACGTAGACATTTCCTTCGACGACGCCCTTCCGCCGGAGGAGCTGGGCGAGCTCCGGGTAACCCAGGGGCTCGTTCGCAGCCCTCAGGGCGACGTTGGCGGAGAGCGCATGAAGGCGGCGGCTCTCGCTGCGGTCGAAGCGCTTGACCGCGACGGCATGTCCGTCGGCGAGACGGATCGCCATCGTCTTCGCCGACCGGATCTCCGCCTTCCGCGCGAGGGTCATCGACGCGTGCTCGATCAGCGGCGTGTCCACCGGATCGTCGGGAGCGAACTTCACGACCCACTGCGCGCCCTCGACGTCGATCAAAGCCTTCGGCCTCGCGCCGCCCATCGAGGCACCCGGCGAGATGAGTCGCCTCTCTCTCTCGGTGACCGGCTCGTTGCTCAGCACCTTGCGGACGAGCTCCTGGATCGCTGCGACGTCCGCCAGCGTGGGCAGCGGGCCCGTCGTGTGCGGAGCGTAGTCATCTCGCGACGTCGACACGCCCAGGGCACCGAACCGATCATGTCCCGCGAAGTAGAGATACTCGAGGAGCGATCGACGGGGCGGTTTGTCGAGAACCGCGATCACGCGCTCGCCCCATCGATCCGGACGCGCATCGTCGACTGCTCCCGCGGCCGTCTCTCTCTCTCCCGGCAGGCGGTCTCCGGACATCAGCGGGAGATCCTCGCTGAGCGCGAAGCCGCGATCGAGCCATGTGTCGGCGTAGCGCAGCGAGACGCCCTTCGTCGTTCGCACGAGATCGAGATCTCCAACGAGGACGGGCTGCGTGGGATCGGTCAGCAGCCAGAGGTAGAGCTCGTCCGTCAGTACGTACGGACGCTTCGGCGCAGCCCTGCTCACTTCGTCGCTCGCTTCCTGCCGAGACGTCCCTCGATCGATGCCGCCGAGCGGACGACCCGGCGCTTCAGCGCCTCGCGAACGTTCATCTCCAGCGCACCGCGGTCCGTCTCCGGGTCCGCGAGTGCCGGCAACGCTTGCGCGCGGCCCAGGATCCAGAGCGCGGTGGCGAGGATCCCGATCCCCACCCCCGGATCACCTCGCTCGAGCCGGATCAGGGTTGGCACGGAGACGCCGAGACGCTTCGCCCAGACGCGCTGGGACTCCCTGCGCCGGACCCGGGCGATCGCCAGGTTCTCGCCCAGTTGCTTCAGCGCCACCGACGCGGCGACCGGCAGTGAGCTCAGGGCTTCCGACTGTCTGGGCATACATAGAGCTTATCATTTGGCCGTTTTTGAGCAACTCTATGTTACCTCAGACGAGCTTCATCCGGGGACGATCGAGTCGACGGCAGGTCGCCTGGTGAGCAGGCGCACCGCGACCGCGATCATCGCCACGATGATCGTCCAGTGGATGTACCGGAAGTCCGGAGCCGGCGAGACGATCACCAGCATCCCCAGGTACGTGAAGCCGCTGATCAACAGCGCGAGCATCACGCGGTCGCGGCGCAGGATCACGAGCAGGCCGAGTGCGAGGATCAGATACAGGTACGGCCGGAAGATCACCGACGTGTAACCGAGCTTCAGCATCCGCTTCGCGAGCCAGCGCTGCACGACGTTGCGGTTCGCCGGCGGCTGGCCCGTGTTGTTCAGCATCGCCTCCTCGTTGCGTGCCTCGTACACCGGCGTCCACCGCACGTCCGTGAAGCCGATCAGCTCGCGCATCATGTCGAGCCGGCCGATCAGATACGCACCCGGATGCTTCTTGATCATCCGCCACCACGCATCGGTGATACCGGCGCGCAGCTCGGGTGTGGTGGGATCGTCGAACAGTCGCTCGTCGCCGCGCGTGTGCGCGCCCCACCACTTGTTGACGTCGTAGACCCGCCGCGCGTGCGCCTGCAGCCCGCTCGCCGGCGCGAACACCACGCCCGGCATCAGCGCGCGCACCTCGTCGTCCGTGAGGTCCGGGGCCCACGTCAGCGTGCCGACGATGTCCATCGGAGCAACGCTCTGGTGGAACGGGTGGGTCTCCACGTCCGTCAGCCCGCGGTTGATCAGCACCGCGGTCCCGGTGAGCGCGATCGCGATCGCCGCGCCCATCGCGCCGCGCACCCACGGTCCCTTGGCCCTGGGCCACGGCGAGAGCAGCGCGATCAGCGGCACCACCACGGCGATCGCGTTGTGCCGCAGGCCCGCCGCGAGGAGGAATGCGGCCAGCGCGGCGAGCTGCGCCCAGCGCTGCTTGCTCGTCAGCCCCGCGCAGCCGCACAGCAGGGCGCCCGCCATCAGCGAGTCCTTGAGGACCACGCCCATCATCGTCAGCGATGGCGGGAACACGAAGATCACCAGCGTCGCGATCGCCGCGCGCGAATCGCTCATCCACCGGCGCAACAGGGCGAACAGGCCGCCGAGGAACAGCCCGCACTGGAGCAGCAGCATGAGCAGGGGCCCGCGCACCAGGTGATCGAGCAGGCCCCACAGCGCCGACATCACCGGCGGATGCCAGTCGGTGAGCTGCCCCGCGCGCGCCTGCTCGAGCTGCTCCCACGAGTCGTACGCCATGTACCCGGGGCACGAGTACACGCAGACCAGCACCAGGCCGGCCGCGATCACCGCGGCGAAGCGCAGGGCCTCAGGTCGTGGGCGCAGGGTCACCGCCGCCTGCCACGGGCTCGTCGCCACCCACCGCGACCTTGGTCGGCAGCAGGTGCTCGAGGCCGTGCTTGCGGAGGCGGTAGTACAGCGTCGACCGATTGATGCCGAGGGTGCGGGCGGCGCTCGCGATGTTGCCGCGCGACTTCTCGACCGCGGAGACGATCTCCTTGCGCTCGCTCTCGAGCAGGCGCTCGGCGAGGCTCTTGCCATCTTCCGCGGCCGGCGCGGCGGCGATCACGGGTACCGGGCCACTCACCGACGCAGCCGCCGGCGTGGGCACATGGGCGCGGCGGCCAAAGTCGAGGTGCGGCGTGCCGAGCGGCTGGCCCTTCGCGAGGATCGTGGCGCGCTCGATGATGTTCTCGAGCTCGCGCACGTTGCCCGGCCAGTTGTACTCGCGCAGCTTCGCGAGGGCATCGTTGGACGCCTGGCTCGGCGACGCGCCCATCTGGCGCGCGAACTTCGTGATGAAGTGCTGCACGAGCACCGGCAGATCCTCGAGACGATCGCGGAGCGGCGGCAGGTTGATCGGGAACACGTTGAGCCGGTAGTAGAGATCCTCGCGGAACTCGCCGTCCTCGATCATCTTCTCGAGGTTGCGGTTCGTCGCGGACACCACGCGGACGTCGACCTTGATCGTCTCGGCGCCACCGACGCGCTCGAACTCGCGCTCCTGCAGCGTGCGCAGGAGCTTGATCTGGACCTCCATCGGGAGGTCACCGCACTCGTCGAGGAACAGCGTGCCACCGTCGGCGAGCTCGAACCGGCCGCGCCGCCGCTCTATCGCACCGGTGAAGCTGCCCTTCTCGTGACCGAACAGCTCGCTCTCGAGCACGCCGGGCGCGAGCGCCGCGCAGTTGACGCGAACGAACGGCTTCTCCTCGCGGGGCGAGTTGATGTGGATCGCGTGCGCGACCAGCTCCTTGCCGGTGCCGGTCTCGCCGCGCAGCAGCACGGTGGAGCTCGTGGGCGCGACCTGCTCCACCTTCGAAAGCACCTCGCGCAGCGCTGCGCTGTCGCCGATGATGTTGCCGAAATCGAACTCGCCGTGGAGCTGCTGGTTCAGGTAGCCGGTGTACTCGGCGAGCTGCGCCGCGAGCTTCTTGTTGTCGCGCTGCAGGTGGAACCGCTCGATCGCGTACTGCAGCACGCCGCGCACTTCCTTCGCGTCCCACGGCTTCGTGATGTAGCGGTAGACCTGCCCGAGGTTGATCGCCTCGACGAGGACGTCGACGTCCGTGAACGCCGTCAGGATGATGCCGACCGCATCCGGCTGGCGCGAACGCACCTCGCGGAGCAGCTCGACGCCCGTCATCTTCGGCATCCGCTGATCGGTGACGACGACGGCGACCTCCTTCTCCTCCAGGATCTGCAGCGCCTCGGCGCCGCCACTGGCGGTCAGGATGTCGAACGTCTTCCGGAAGTTGAACCGAAAGGCGTCGAGGTTGTCCTGCTCGTCATCGACGACGAGGATCGGATACCGCTTCACGTCGATCGTCATGCGAACTGCTCAAGCCGTATCACGACGGAGGAGGGGTTACCACCGCCTCGCTTCGGATCAAGACCGCCTCCTTCGCGAGGCGCACGACGAGCGGCCCCAGGAGTAGCCCCCAGCCGCCGACAAGCTCGATGCCGCCGAACATCGCGATCAGGACCACGTAGGTCGGCAGCTGGAGGTGGCCACGCTTTGCCAGCCAGGGCCGCGCGAGGTTGTCGACGGTCCCGATCACGCCGATCCCGACGATGGCCAGCGCGACGGCCGCGCCCGTGCGTCCCGTCAACGCGAGCCCCACCGCGACCGGGGCCCACACGATCGCCGTTCCGATCGCGGGGATCACCGAGAACATCAGCGTCAGGGTCCCGAGCGCGAGCGCCGACGGCACCCCGAGGATCATGTACGTGATCGTCGCGACCACCGACTGGATCAGCCCGGCCCCGACCACGCCGTACGCCATGCCGCGCCCGGTCTCGACGAACGCGTCCGCGAACCGCGCCACGGTCTCGGGCCGCACGGGTGCATGGCGCACGGCCCACGCGTACCAACCCTTCCCCTCGACGAGCACGCCGTAGATCCCCGACACGACGATCAGCATGCCGACCACCACGTGCGCCGCCGCGCCTGCGACCTGCTTCAGGATCGCGAACGCGCGCTCGCCCTGGCTCATCAGCAGATCCGTGAGCCCCTGGAGCGACATCATCTCGTGGTGCGGCTTGCCCGGATCGTCGCCGCCCGCGAGCTGCTCGAGCACCGACTTGCCCTGCTCCGACGCGAGCAGCCGCTGGACGAGCGCGATCGCATCGACCACCAGCGACGCGACCACGGCCGCGACCGGCACCATGACGACGAGCAGCAGCAGCACCGTCAGCGTCGCCGACAGCCCGCTGCGCCCGCCGAGCCGCCGCGAGATCGGGTTGTAGATTCGCTCCGCGAACAGCCCGAGCCACAGCGCGAGCACGACCCACGGCGCGAACGGCGCCACCACGATCGCGGCCGCTGCGCACAGCACCGCGAGCAGCCAGCGTGGAATCGGATCTCTAGTCACTACCGAGACCTAGCACTCCTGGAGCGTATCCCACATGTAGGAAACTTGGCCACCGTTCCCAGGACCGATAGCCTTTCGGTATGGGTTCTCCGCGAAGGCGTCGGGTCGTTGTCGTCACGCCGCCACCGAGAAAGCCGATGGCCATGGCTCGTCGGGTCTCGCTGTTCGCGCGCGAGGTCACCGTCAAGCTCGCGCCCGTCGCGATGGATCTCATCCACAACGCGGCGCGCGTCCTCAGCGAGGGCGAGATGACCGGGGATCTGTACACGGGCTCCACCATGATGACGATCGATCTGGCGCGGGCCGTCCACCAGATCAGCGACACGCCCGATGCCACCACCGCGCAACGCGTGGCCTTCCTCTACGCCGCCGACGAGCGCTGTCGCGATCACGCGCGCCGCATCGCGGTCGGCGAGGCCCGCAAGCGCGCCGGGTGCGAGCTGACCATCCCCCACGTCGATCTCGAGAGTCGCGCGCGTGGACCCGAGCTTCATCTCAGCATCAATGTCGAAGCGCAGCGGAGAAATGCATGAACGTAACCGAAGCGAAGCGGAGGTTTGGATGATCGAGCTGTACAGCATCCGTGACGTCGCCCGGATCCTCGCCGTTCAGGAGGCGCGCCTGCGCTACTGGATGCAGACCGGCTTCGTCGGACCGACCGTCCGCAAGGGCGGCCGCTTCTACTACACGTTCTGCGATCTCCTCGCGGTCAAAGCGGCCAAAGATCTGATGGCCACCGGCATGCCGCTGCAGAAGGTGCGCAAGAACGTCGACGCCCTCAAGAAGGCGCTCCCCGACGACACCCATCCCTCCACCCGCCTGCGCGTGTGCTGCGACGGCGAGACCATCGTCGCGCTCCATCACGATGTCGCGTTCGAGCCGATCGGCGGCCAGGTCGTGATGGCGTTCAACGTGCCGAGCTTCGGCGAGCACGTCGCGCAGGTCCTCTCGATGCCGCGCGTCGATCCGAACGCCGTGCCGCGCGACGCCTCCGACGGCGCTCCGACCGAGGTCACCGACAACCCGACCGAGGCCAACAGCGGGTCCACGGCGTACCGCTACTTCGTCGAAGCTTGCGCCGCCGAGGACCGCGACGACCACCAGACCGCCGAGCACCTGTTTCGCCAGGCGATCGATCTCGAGCCGAACATGGCCGCTGCCCTGACGAACCTCGGCAACATCCTCTACCGCCAGGGCGAGCTCGAAGAAGCCCGCATGCTCTACGACCGCGCTCTCGAGCACGATCCGTCGCAGCCCGAGGCCCGCTACAACCTCGCGAACCTCCTCGAGGACCTCGGCGAGACCGACCTCGCCATCGCGGAGCTCCGCCGCGTCTGCTCCGCCGCGCCGGAGTTCGCCGACGCCCACTACAACCTCGGCATCATGCTCGCGCAGGTCGGCGGAACTGCTCAGGCAAAGCAGCATCTCGAGCGCTACCTCGAGCTCGATACCGGCAGCGACTGGGCCGGTCACGCCCGCACCTTCCTCGATCAGATCGCGGTCTAGCCGCCGCAACTTCGTGACAATCGCCGCGGCCGACCGTGGCACCATCACGATCGATGATGCGGGCGGCGGCGTTGGTTTCGCTCCTCGCGGGATGCGCCCAGGCTCCCGCCGAGACGCTGCGCGATCCGCGCCGCATGCCTCGTGGCGCCGAGCCCGCCAAGAAGCAGCCGCGGGCACCCGCCCTCGCTCCGGCCGGGACGCCGATCGCATACCCACGCCCCGACATCCCGGTCGACGTCCGGATCGGCGCGCTGCGCGATGCGATGGACGTCTCGGATCATCTGCGCTGGCCGCTGACGGCGAACCATCACCCCGCGCTCGAGCCCGCGTATGCGATCGCGGCGGTGTTCGCGGCCGCCGGTGTCGGCTGGACGGATCTGTGCAAGCTCGGCGCGCAGAATCGCCGCACCTCGGGAGTCCCGCTCGATCAGATCGAGTACCTGCGTGCATGGTGCGACGTGGCGCGGCACGAGCCGGTGTCCGCGGTGGTGCGGCTCGCGCCGCTCCTCCTGTCGACGATCGCGACCCTGCCGGCCGCGGTGCGGCGTGACATCGCGAACATCGTGGTGGATAGCGGCGATGCGGCGGACGGTCAGCACACCCTCGCGAAGGCGCGGATCTCCGAGGTTCCGATCCTCGATCTGATCTCGGCGTCGTACGAGGAGGTCGGCAAGGTCGACGACGCCATGGTGTTCAACGACCTCGCGATCGACGCGTACACGATGACGAAGCCGGGCGACCACTGCCGCCGGCTCGCGAAGCGCGTGGTGATCGCCCGGAAGGGCGACGAGCGCGAGTTTCGCCTCAAGATCCTCGCCGATGCCTCGCCCGACACCGCGTGCCAGAAGCTGCACCACGAGCTCGCGTGCTGGTCCGGCGATTCGTGCGTCGAGTACATGGCCGACCACGGCATCGATTCAAAGCAGGCCGGCGTGGTCGACGCGTACCTGCGCTGGCCCTCCGGCGAAGAGACGCCGAACTTCTGGGTGAGCTACGCCAGCGGCCTCGCGCAGCTCGCTGGCACGCCGGGCGCCGACGTGCTCGCGACCGCCGCGCTCGAAGCTTCGCTGCTCAGCCTCAACTGCGGCGGCGAGCAGCTTCACGTCGTGCGTGCGAACGCCCACGACATCCAGATCAATGCGCACGAACCGAAGCTCGACCCTCGGCTCGACACGATCATCATCGAGCCGAAGAAGCTGTGCGAGCCGAAGCCGTGAAGCTCGCGCCGCTCCTGCTCGTGCTCGCCGCGTGCGGCGCAGCGCCTGCCGAGAAATCGCGGGCGCCGGAGATCGCACCGTCCATGCCGCTCGATCCGAGGCACCACTACGTGATGCCCGATCCGGATGCAGTGCCCGTCGCGCCGACGATCGTTCGCGTTGCGATGCCGCGACCTGTCGTCGCCGTGCCCGCGGCCGTTGCCGCGTTGCAACGCCCGGACCCGAGTGACCACATCCGGTGGCCGCTCACGGCGAACCGCCACCCGGCGCTCGAACCGAGCTATGCGATCGCACCCGTGTTCGCGAACCCGGGCGTGAGCTGGCTGGATCTGTGCCGGATGGGCGCGCAGAGCCGTCGGTCCAGCGGTGTGCTCGGCGACCAGGCCGAATACCTGCGTGCGTGGTGCGAGGCAGAGCGCCGCGACATCGATGCCGCCGTCCGTCGCCTGGCGCCGCTCCTGCGCTCGACGGTGCTCGGCTTGCCCGCCGCGGTGCGGATCGACATCGCGAACATCCTCGTCGATGCGGGCGACTCCGACGCTGCGCTGAAGACCCTCGCGCGCGCGCGCATCGACGATCTCGCCGTGCTGGATACGCTCGCCGCCTCGTACATCGAGGTCGGCAAGGTCGCCGACGCCGCGACCCTCAACACCGTCGCGATCAACGCCTACGATCGGAGGCAGCCCGCCGATCAGTGCGAACGGATCACGCGGCGCATCCTGATGGCCGCGCCCGAGGATCGCGCTCGCATGATCGTGGACTTCGACCCCCATGTCGCGAACCGCGCGTGCCTGCACCTGCGCGACGAGGTCGATTGCTGGCTCTCGCACGACTGCGTCGGGTACCTGCTCCAGCACGGCATCGCTCCCGACGTGGCGCGCCGCTACAACATCTACGTCATGTGGCCCGACACGGAGGCCGATGCGACGACGTGGTGGCGGCTCGGGAGCAAGGCCTTCTTCGAGATCTCGACGCCGGGGGCCGACGCGATGGCCGTCGCGGCCTTCGATGCTTTCATCCACAGCGATGCGTGCCGCGGCCAACGCTACTACGTGGCGCGCGCGCGGATCCGGGCGATCAAGACCAACCGTACCCACGACAAGGAGGTCGACGAGAAGATCGACGAGCTGCTCGACGCTCCCGAACAGGTCTGCAAGTGACCCGCGTCGTCGCGCTGCTGGTCCTCGCCGCATGTGGTGCTGTGCCCACCGCGCCGCCACAGACGCCCACCGAGCCGCCGATCACACCCTCGTCCCCGCCGGGGCCTGCGCGCGTGTCGTACCCCGATAACGAGGCCGTCGCCGAGCCGGTGGCCGTGCCGCGTCCAGACATCGGCGCTCCGCCGAGGCTCGCCGCCTTGCCGAAACCCGACCCATCGGACCATCTGCGCTGGCCGCTCACGAAGAACAGCCACCCTGCCCTCGAGCCGACCTACGCGATCGCGCCTGTGTTCGCGGCCGCAGGCGTGAGCTGGACGGACCTGTGCCGCGTCGGTGCGCAGAACCGACGCAGCGCGCTGCTCGATCAGACCGAGTACTTGAAGGCATGGTGCGACGTCGGCCGGCGCGAGATCACGGGGGCGGTGACCCGGCTCGGTCCGCTGATGCGATCGACCGTGCTCGGCCTGGCGCCCGCGGCGCGCATCGATATCGCGAACATCCTCGTCGATGCCGGCGATGCAGATCAGGCCGTGCGCGTGCTCGCTGCGGCGAAGATCACCGACGTCTCGGTGCTCGACATGCTCGCGGCATCGTACATCGAGGTCGGCATGGTCAACGACGGCGCGATGCTCAACGAGCTGGCGATCGGTTCGTACGACTTCCAGCGCCCTGCCGATCAATGCGAGCGGTTGACCCGCCGGATGCTGATGGCGAGCGTTGCCGAGCACGCGCGCAACGTGCCCGACTACGGGCCCTATCTCGCGAACCGGAGCTGCGCCTTGCTCGCGCATGCCGTGGCCTGCTGGGCCACACGAGAGTGCGCTGCCTACCTTACCGATCAGGGCGTGCCCGGCGTCGACGTGGACCTTCTCGACGTCTACTTCACGTGGCCGGAGACTGCCGAGACCGCCGACACCTGGTGGCGGCTTGGCGAGCTCGCCTATGACGAGCTCGGCACGCCGGGCGCGGACGTCCTGGCAACGGCGGCGTACGAAGGAGCGATCCGCAGTGAGGGCTGCAGTCGCGAACGTTCGAGCGACGTCCGGATGCGCGCGCTGAAGATCAAGCTGTTCAAGGCCCACGACACGAAGCTCGATCCACGCCTCGACGTGATGATCGACTCGCCGTGGCTGCTCTGCGGAACTGCCCCGCCCTGATACCCAGAATGGGTTTGCACCGATTTTGGGTTATGTCGCGGTCATCCGCATCGCGCGCAGCGTCGAAGGGCGTGTGCGAGCACTCGGCCCCGCGCCCTGACGGCAGCACGCCCGAACCGCCCCACCCTGAACGGGCGATCGGGGCATCGGTGCCCCAGGTCGCGGTGTACCGACGAGGACTTCCGCGTGGCACGCCACGCGCTGTTACGGAGGGCATGAAGCTCGATGCCTTTGCCCTCACGATCGCCGGTCGCCGCACCAACAACGAGGACGCCGTGTGCGCGCGTCCCGAGCTCGGGCTGTTCGTCGTCTGCGACGGCCTCGGCGGCTATGAAGGCGGCGAGATCGCCAGCGCGCTGGCCGTGGAGACGATCCACGACCTGGTGCGCCGCACGGCGGGCGATGCCGACGTCACCTGGCCCTACAAGATCGATCCGAAGCGATCGATCGCGGAGAACGAGGTCGTGGTGGCCACGCGCCTCGCGCACGATCGTATCCACGCGCGCCGAGCCGGCGGTCTCGAGCAGATGGGCTCGACGGTGACCATGCTGCGGTTCGCCCCGCACGACAAGGTGGTGGTGGGCAACGTCGGCGATAGCCGCGCGTACCGGCTGCGCGGTGGCGAGATCACCCAGCTCACCGCCGATCACTCGCTGCTCAACCAGATGATCGCGGCGGGCATGCAGCCGGATTCGGCGTTTCCGTGGCGGCACGTGATCACGCGCGCCCTCGGGCTCAACGAGGCGATGGCCGACGTGCACAGCGAACGCGTGCACGCGGGCGACGTGTACCTCCTGTGCAGCGACGGCCTCTACGAGCCCCTCGAGCCCGAGGAGATCGCGGCGCACCTCGACGTCAGCCCCGAGCTGGCGTGCAAGAAGCTGCTCGACGCCGCGTACGCCGCGGGCAGCACCGACAACATCTCCGCGGTGGTGGTGCGCGCGTGCTAGTCCTCGTCGGGACCATCGACGAGGCCGTGCTTGCGCGCGATCGAGCGCAGGTGCTTGCGATCGATCCCGGAGTCGCGCGATGCGGCGGAGAGGTTGCCGCCGGTGCGCGCCAGCAGATCGGCGACGTAGCGCCGCTCGAGCTCGTGCAGCACGAGGGCCTTGGCCTCCGCGTACGGCAGATCGCTGCGGATCGCGAGGCCATCACCGGCGACGGGCGACGGATCGATCCGGATCGCGAGATCGGTGAACCGAGCGGCGCCGGGCGCCAGGGCGAGCGCGCGATCGAGCACGTTGCGGAGCTCCCGCACGTTGCCCGGCCAGCCGTGCGCGAACAAGCGATCGAGGCCCGGGCCGGTGGGCGCCTCGTCGGCGAGGCCGCGGCGACGCAGCAGGTCGCGCACGAGCAGCGGCAGATCCTCGCGGCGCGTGCGCAGCGGTGGCAAGGGAATGCGCACCACGGCGAGCCGGTAGAGCAGGTCGGCGCGGAACCGGCCGGCGGCGACCTCGGCATCGAGATCGTCGCGCGAGGCGGCGACGATCCGCACGTCGACGGCGCGCTCCGTATCGCCGCCGAGCGGGCGGACCACGCGCTCCTCGAGCACGCGGAGCAGGCGCGCCTGCAACGTGGTGGGGATGCGGCCGAGCTCGTCGAGGAACAGCGTGCCGCCATCCGCGCGCGCGATCATGCCGGTGCGCGCGTTGGCCGCGCCGGTGAACGCGCCGCGTACGTGGCCGAACAGCTCGCTCTCGAGCAGGCTCTCCGGCAGCGCGCCGCAGTCGACCGCGACGAACGGCCCGCGCCGGCGCGGGGACGCATCGTGGATCGCGCGCGCGACGAGCTCCTTGCCCGTGCCCGTCTCGCCCTCGACGAGGAGCGTCGCGTCCGATGCCGCCACCCGCTCGAGCACCGCGAACACCTCGCGCATCGCGAGCGACTCGCCGACGAGCTCGCCGAACCGCCGCGCCTGACTCGGCGGCACGTCGAGCGGCTGCGCCTCGGGCTCGATGCGAAGCGCGGTCTTGCCGACGAGCAGGGTCGAGCCCGCGGGCACGGTGACCTCGGTGACGCGCGAGCCCTCGAACCAGGTGCCGTTCGTGGACTCGAGATCGCGCACCACGAACCGCGACTCGACGGCGCGCACCGCCACGTGCCGCGCCGACACGCGATCGTCGGAGAGCCGCAGATCGCAATCCGCTCCAGTGCCGACGATCACCTCGCCCGTGAGGCGCGCCGCGCGCGACCGATCGGGTCCGTCGACGACGACGAGCTGGCAGTGCAGGCGCCCGCTGCCGCCGTCGAGGATGTCGCTGTAGACTGTGGCGGCGCGGGTCACGTCCGATGATGATACGCAACGCGATCGGCCCCTACCAGCTCGTCCGGCTGCTCGGTCACGGCGGGATGGGCGAGGTCTACCTGGCCCACGCGCACGGCGCGAGCGGGTTCACGCGCAAGGTCGCGATCAAGGTCCTCGCGGCCGCGCTCACCGGCGACGCGGACCTCGAGAAGATGTTGATCCGCGAGGCGGCGATCGGCGGAATGATCCACCACCGCAACGTCTGCGCCGTGCTCGGCCTCGGCGTCGACGAGGGCACCTACTACCTGATCCTCGAGTACGTCGACGGCGGCGACCTCGACGCCCATCTCCAGGCGAGCGCCCTGCCCGAGCCGCTCGCGCTCCACATCGTGCACGAGCTGGCGCTCGGCCTCGCGCACCTCCACGCCGCCTGCGACGAGCGAGGCCTGCCGCTCGGCATCGTTCACCGCGACGTGCGCCCCGGCAACGTCCTCGTGTCGACCACCGGTGACCTCAAGCTCGGCGACTTCGGCCTCGCGAAGGTCACCGCGCGCGTCGACTCCACCGCCGCGGGCGTCCGCAAGGGGCAGTACCGCTACATGGCACCGGAGCAGCTCGCCGGAGAGCTCGTCAGCTCGGCGAGCGATCAGTTCGCGCTCGCGATCACCCTCGCCGAGCTCCTCACCGGGCATCGCCCGTATCCCGATGCGAGGCCATGGGAGCTCGGCGCGATCCTGCGCGCCGGCCCGACCCTCGACGGGATTGCCGGTGATCTGCGTGCCATCCTCACGACCGCGCTCGCGATCGATCCGGCCGAGCGGTTCGCGAGCGTCGACGCGATGCGGCTCGCGATCGCCGAGGCGCAGGCCACGCGCCCGCGCTGCGGAGCCGCCGAGGTCGCCGCGTGGGTCACAGCGCGCGCTTCTGCGCGGTGAGCCGCCGGCAGCGCTCCACGCGTGGGTAGCCGTACCAGGCCGAGAACCCGTACGGCACCGCGGCGAGGATCGCGGCGATCGCCACGGCCGGCGACAGATCCGTGAGCACGGCGGCGGTCGCACCGCCGACGAGGCCGGTCGCGAGGATCGTATCCGCGACGGGTGGTGTCCACTCCGCCGTGCACGCGAGCGGCCGCGCACCGGAGTCGTAGCGCGGCGGCGGCGCGACGAGCGCCCACGAACATCCGGACATCAGCAGCAGCGCGGCCGCGCAGCGCACGCGATCACTCGCCGGTGACCTTCCCGCACAGCGCCACCGCCTCCTCCGCGATCTCCTTCGTCGAAGCGGCGCCGCCGCAGGTGTAGAGGGTCGCGCCGATCTTGCGGCGCACGGTGGTGCCGAAGGTCGTACCGACCTTCTTCATGTCGTCGCCCTTCATCTCCATCTTGGACAGGACGTAGATCAGTTCGAAGCCGTCGGCCGCCTTCTTCGACGACACCCACTTCTCGAACATGATCTCCTCGGTCTCTTTCTTGATCGTGTCCATGTCCTTCGCTGCTTCCTCGGGCGCTACCTCCCAGAGGTGGAAGTCGCCCGCATCGCCATCGAGGTGCATGCCCGCGGCACCGCCGATGCCGTTGTCGAGCCACTTCGCGGGCGCGTCGACGGAGAGGCCCTTGCTGTTCGGGATGTCGCGACCCGTCTTCGCCGGCTTCGCGGGCTCGGTGGGCTTCGCGGGCTCGGACTCGGTGGGCTTCGCCTCGGTGGGCTTCGCCTCGGCGGAGCCGGCCGCCGGCGCCGCCCCTTCCTTGTCCTTCTTGCTGCCGCAACCCGCGAGGGCGAGGATGGCGACGACGTACGTGAGCTTCATGCGCGGATAGTGCCTGGTCATGGCGCCGAGGACTGCAGCCGCCGCGCCACTTCGAGCCGCGAGCAACCGCAGGCAGTTAGTCGACGCCGCTGGGTCCAGGCCGACCCGCTTAGAAGATCACCCCGCCGCACGCCGACTGAACAGCGCCAGCGTCTGCTGCAGGCTGATCGAGAGATCGCCGTCGCAGAGCGACGACATCCTGATCGAGCACCGTGATGAACATCGGGAAGTTCGCGATCAGGTTCAGGTCGGACCATTCACAGCGTGCCGACGAGCAGCACCAGCGAAGCGACGAGGACGAACAGCGGCTCCCACGTGCGATCAAAGCGAGTCATGCCCAGCCCCAGGTGCAGCGGTCTTGCCACGACGCGCGCCTGCAAGATCAACACGTTAGTCGCGCCCGTGGGTCGACGCAGACCCACATCAGCCACCGGGTCGACCGCGATGGACCCGAACTCTCTCTCGGGCGTCTCAACCACCATGAGACCAGAGGTCGAGCCAGCGCGGGACATGCGAGGACTCGGGTGGATGTTGATGGCCGCCGGCGCACTCGGCGGTGCG
>JAYVLW010000499.1:0-3371 GCA_043759315.1 Myxococcales bacterium | reverse complement strand
GCTTCCGCTGGTGGTGACCGAGGCGGGCATCGCGACCAAGCTCGGCACGCGCCGCGCCGAGAACATCGTCCGCGTGCTCGAAGGCGTCGCACGGGCGCGCGCGGAAGGCGTGGACGTGCGCGGTTACTACCACTGGAGCCTCACCGACAACTTCGAGTGGGCCGAGGGCTTCGCGCCGAGGTTCGGTCTGTACAGCGTCGACGACGGCACGTTCGACCGAACCCCGACCGAAGGTGCGGAGGTCCTCCGCCAGCTTGCCGCCACGCGAACGATCACCCGGGAGCAACGGGGTCGGTACGGTGGGACTGGACCGATGACGCGCGAGCCGGATCAGCCGCTCGTGTCGTCGTGTCCGAAAGCGCCCTGACTTGCGGTCGAGAGTTCGCGGATGGTGTGGGCAGATCAAGCTAGAATCCGCGGTCGAGCGCGAGGGAGAAGCGATTCGCCAGCATCGGTGTCGTGGTGAACCGGCACCTGACGCCGAGCTCGAACCCCTGATACCGCGCCGAGATCTGCGGCGTGAACGCCTGAAACGATTCTCCGTCTTCGATCGAGCCGGCTTCGTACGTCGCACCGTACGCGACGTATCGCAGCGTGTGCCGCAGGCCGATCCGCCCGGACGTCACGCGGTGGAACATCGCCGTTGCGGGATCGAGCTCGAGGTGACGCGCGAGCTCGGGCGCGAACGTGACACCGGCATAGGTGAGATCCATACCGGTCTGGATCACCGCGCCCTGGCGTTCACCGGCCCACTCGTAGCCGACGAGCACCCACAGGGGCAGAGTGTCGAGCCCCACCGGGAGACGCTGGTATCCCGTGGACAACGTGAATGCGGAGGCGGTGCCGCCGACGACGTCCCAGTTCGTATACTTGAGGCGCGCGAAATCTAGTTGCGCGTGAGTGCGAAGCCCCTTGGCGAACGCGCGCGCAGCAATGACGCCCGAGACGGCGGTTCGCCGCTCGAGCCCAGCATCGCTATCGATGGAGCGGCGCAAGCGGTTCGCGACGCCGAGTGCAAACGAGATCGACGCGTCCTTGTCGATCTTCGGCCCGATCGCCGCCGCTTCGGCTTCGGCGTCGAACGTGTCGTACGGATCGCGCTGGAGCTCGATGACCTCGGAGGTGCCCAGCTCGGTACGGCGGCCGACGAGCGAGTCGAACGAGAGGTGAACGAACGGCGTCGCGCGAAACGCCGTGAGCTGCCACGCCGCATCGGTAATCCAGACGCCGGTAGCGTTGACCCGCAGCACATCGAGCCACAGCTTCGTTCGGACCATGTCGGCCGGCCGCCCGCGTACGCCGGCTTCCACGCCGAACCGCGCCCCGACCGCGAGCGTGGATGGTGTGGCGGTCTGCCCGCCGACGATGGCGTGGAGTAGATAGTCGGCGTCGCCGAAGCCGTCGTCGCGGGTGCGGGTGCGTTCGAAGAAATCATCGAGCGTCGGCCGCGGGTCGGCTGAGGCTGCCGTTGCGGAAGCCGCAACCATGATCACCGCGAGTCCGCGCATGATGATCCGGACGGTGGCGCTGCGCGAGGGGTCGCACCGGGACTCAACTACCCAGAATCGCAGCCAGGCCTCTGCCGTGTGACCTCGAGCGCGGATTAGTCGGTCAAGCGAATCGTGTCGCAGCGCGGCTTCTTCTGTTGGTAGATCATGGGCGAATCATCGTGGACCGCGCCCTTGGGATCGATGCGTGTATGTCGAGCCATCGAACACGGCCCCATTTGTCGAAACAACTCCGAGCGACTGCCGTAGTTGGTCGCGGTGGGATCCCACTGAATCTCGATGTCTCGTCCCACGTGCGTGTAGGTCCCGACGACGGCGCTTCCCGACATGTTCTGCCACGTTACCCGCGCCTTGGACTCGGTCGTGAACACGATGCGTGTCCCGCCGGACTGGAACGTCTTGAACGCGATCTCGCCGAAGCCCGGCTCCTTCGGTGCGCTCGGCGGCTTCGTTGAAGGTGTGGTCGGTGGCGGTGCGGTTGTCATATTCGAACTTCCGATCCCGAACGCTGGCGTTTGCGGCGCGGCATCGCATCCGGCCGCGTACAGGCTCAGCGCAAGGACCAGCGCGTGGAGCTTCCATAGGTGATCCGTGATCGGCTGCCGGGCAGCGGTCGTCATTGCAACTCCCATCGATCAGGACGCGGAGACCACTGGCCGATCGGCTCACGCGATCGAAAGATCCAGCGACGCCTTCGACGTGAGCTGATCCGGCCCACGGTTTCGCGTCGTCAGGACCCATGCCCGAACTTCTTGGTTGGCCTGAGCCGATACGCCTTACATCTGCCTACCTGCGCCTGCTCGCCTCCAGGTCGCGATGTTTCGTCGTGTGCACGATGCTGATCTGCGGAGCGGCCGCTGCGGACGTTCCAGGTCTCCCTCCGTTGCCGGCTCCTCCCAAGATCGACCAGAAGACGGCGTCTGGCTTCAACCTCGCGAAGCGGATGGAGCTCTGGTACCAGATCCTCACGGGTGCGCGGGGCTGCATCCTGTCCGAAACGAACCCAGCTGCGCAGATCCAGAACCTCGGCACGATGATCTCGAACCATCGCGACCGAACGGAGCAAGCCGCGCTCCTCGTGTACTTCAACGATCACCTCATACCGCACGGGACCGCGCGCCTCGCCGGCGTACCTGGATTCGGAACATGGGCCGAGATCGCCGACAAGAAGAACGCGTCGTTCGATTGGATGAAGGCCAACCTACCGCATGGCCCTGCCGACACGGCCGAACAGGCCAAGGCCTATATCGCCGCGTATCAAGCCTTCCGGAAGCGCGTCACCGACGATCACGCGTACGGTGAAGCGCTCCTCGCAGCGTCGGGCTGCCACAAGAGCGATCAGGCACCGACCGGACGACCGCAAGGCGTCGAGCCGTTCACGCTCTGGGTTCATCTCACGGCGCCAGCACAGCTGGAGATGGAGCTCAGACCCGTGCGCGATACGATCGTGCCCCAGACGAACACCGCCGAGGTCGAGGCCACGAGGGTGCTGACCGAAGCGAAGTCGGCCACCCTCGACCGACTGTTCACCTACGGAACGCTGCTCAAGGGTGCCTATGGCGCGTACGGTGCTCTCGAGCGCAGCAAGCCCACCGCCGAGCGCATGAGGTGGTTTGCGGCCCTCTATGACGGTGACCGCGCCGTCGAGATGGCCGGTGCACCCGAGCGTGTTCTCCAGCTGCAGGCAGAGCTCGCCGCGCTGATCATCAAGCTCATCCCGGACGTCAAGCCTGCTCCGTCTGTCGGCGGCGGACCTGGAGGCATCGTGAAGAAGGTGATGACGGGCGACCACATCCTCGCTTCGCGTGCGACATCGCCGATCCGCACCGCCGACAAGGTCACGACCGATCAGCGAACGCTGAC
>JAYVLW010000498.1:0-6080 GCA_043759315.1 Myxococcales bacterium | reverse complement strand
CCGCAGCAAAAGCCGTGTTTCTTCGAGCGGGCCACCTCGATCACGCCGCCGGCCGGCTTGAGCGCGTCGAGGATGTCGCGGGGCGCGTCGAACTCCTTGTTCCACCGGCCCAGGTAGCAACTGTCGTGATAGGTCACCGACTGGGTCGCGGTCGGCTCGACCTTCAGCTTGCCGGCGCTGAGCAGGTGCGTGATGAGCTGGGTGTGGTGCACGACCTCGAAGTTGCCGCCGAACTGCGGGTAGTCGTGCCGCAGGGTGTGCAGGCAGTGTGGGCAGCTCGTCAGCACCTTCTTCGCGTTGACGCTCTTCAGCGTCTCCACGTTCTGCTCCGCGAGCTGCTGGAACAGCATCTCGTTGCCCGCGCGGCGCGCCGGATCACCGGAGCAGGCCTCCTGGTGACCGAGCACCGCGAAGCTCACGCCGGCGGTGTTGAGGATCTTCACCATCGCGCGCGTCTGCTTGATGATGCGGCTGTCGAACGCTCCGGCGCAGCCGACCCACAGCAGGTACTCGGGATCGGGGTTGTCGGCGATCAACGGGACGTCGAGATCCTTCGCCCAGTCCATGCGCTGGTCGTTGCCGATGCCCCACGGATTGCTCTGCCGCTCCACGTTGCGGAACATGCGCTGGAGCTCGGGCGGCGTCTTCTCCTGCTCCAGGACCAGGTTCTGGCGCATCTGGAGGATCTTGAGCGGGTGCTCGATGAACACCGGGCACACCTCCTGGCACGCGCCGCACGTGGTGCACGCCCACAGCGTGTCCTCGGCGATCCGTCCGCCGGTCATCTTCGGCATGTTGGCGAGCTCGGCCTTCGTGGCCTCGAGCTGCTGCTTCCCGAACACGAGATCGGGGTGAGGGTGTGCATCGTCGAAGCCGTGCGTCTTGCTGTACTCGGCGAGGCTGGCGACGTCGTCTTCGAGCGCCGCGATCTTGTCGCCGAGCGCCACGCGATCGAGCATCTCGTAGCGGATGTCGTGCACGAGCTGCATCGGCGACAGGTTCTTGCCGGTGTTGTACGCGGGGCAGTAGTTCGAGCAGCGCGCGCACTCGGTGCACGCGTAGGTGTCGAGGAGGCTCTTCCACGAGAACTGCTCGAACTTCGCGACGCCCCACTGGGTCTCGTCCTCGAGGTTCAGCTTCGGCAGGTCCATCCGGCGGTCGCTGCGATTGCGCGTGAAGATGTTCGGCAGCGCGCCGAGCAGGTGGATGTGCTTCGAGTAAGGCAGGTAGTTGAGGAACGTCAGGATGATCAGGACGTGCAGCCAGTAGCCGATCACCTCGCCGCGGTGCGAGGCCTCGGCGGTCAGCGGCGCGAGCACGTGGCCGAGTGCGTTCGAGATCGGCATGTACGCCGCGCCGCCCTCGCCGGCGGACAGGGACGCCGCGATCTCGTACCCGTGATAGATGAAGTGCGTCAGCATCAGCGAGCCGATCCCGCCGAGGATCAGGCCCGCGTCGAGGCTCCACGGGATCAGCCGCGGCTGGACGATCGTGCGGCGGATGACCGCCCAGACGATCATCGCGAACACGATCGCGTTGAACACGTCGATCAGCCCGAACAGGGGCTGGTAGAGCACCGCGGGCAGTAACTTCAGCGACAGGCCCGGGATGACACCCGAGGTGATCACGTCCGCGGTCGCGATCGTGATGATCAGGAAGCCCCAGAAGATGAACAGGTGGTGCTTGCTGGTGCGATGCTGCGGCCCCTCTTCGGCGACCTTCTTCTGCCCGAAGAAGTAGATGCCGACGTCCATCAGGCGGCCGGGCAGCTGATCGAGGCGAGGGCGCGGATCGGCAACGCCGGCGAACACCGCGCGGCCGAACAGCCACGACGTGCGCGCGAAGAACGCCACCGACGCCGCGAGCAGGAGAATGAAGATGACCTGTGTCACGACGATCGGGGGATAGCATGCAGGTCCCAGGATTGTCATGGCGTGACGCGTGTTTGCTCGACCTGTAAGCTGTGTGAACAGTCGTCGTGCCGCCCGTCTCGAACATCCTGGTCGTCAGCGATCTCCATTTCGGCGAGGAGCTGCTTCCGGGTGCGTCGAGCGAGCGCCGCCACGCCGTGGACCTCGGAGCGAGCGCCTTCCGCGAGTTCCTCCGCTATCACACCATCCGTCGCCGCGATGGCCGTCCGTGGCGCCTGGTGATCGCCGGTGATCTGTTCGACTTCATGTCGGTGCACGTCGGCTCGCTCCCCGATCGCCCGGCGAAGACCGCCGACGAGCGGACGTTCGGGCTGTCCCGCGGCGTCGCCTCGGGCGTCGAGCGACTGCGGCAGATCTGCGCGATCCACAAGCCGCTGCTCGCCGACCTGGCCGCGTTCGCGGCCGCCGGACACGAGGTCGAGATCATCGCCGGCAACCACGACATCGAGCTGCTCGCACCGGAGGTCGCGGCCGAGCTGATGAAGCAGCTGGTGATCGCGGGAGCCGGTGAGCGGGCGATGACGCGGATCCGCGTCGTGCCGTGGTTCGTCTACGTGCCCGGGGTGGCGTGGATCGAGCACGGTCACGTGTACGACGAGGGCTGCTCGTTCGAGTTCAACCTCGCGCCGATGGATCCGAAGGACGGCTGGCTGGTCTACAACGCCGACTACGCCGCGGTCCGCTACCTCGGCAGCGCGGTGCCGGATCTCGATCCGCACGGGATCGAGGAGTGGAGCTTCTGGGGCTACATGCGCTACGCGATGGGGCAGGGCGTCGGTCACATGGGGAAGCTGTGGGTCGCCTACGCCCGGTTCGTCAAGGCGCTGTTCTCCGCGCGCGCGATGCATCGATCGTTCAAGCGTCGCGATCGGCGTCGTCGCGAGCACCGGACGCGGCTCGCTCAGGTCGCGGAGGCCGGCGGGATCTCACTCGACACCGCGTCCGCGATCGATCGACTCGCGCGCACCCCACTCACCGTCAGCGCGCGGCGCGTCGGTCGCATGCTGATGCTCGACCGGTTCGGGCTCGGCCTCGGCGTGTTCGTCACGGTCATCGTCCTGTTCGCGCTCCTGCCCGTGCTGTGGGCGGTGATCGGCGCGGCCCTCGCGATCGGCATCGCCGCCGGCATCACCCGCTGGCTCGGCCGCCACATGGTGACGTCGCAGCTCCCGATGCGCGCGGTGCCGCAGCGCCTGCGCAAGCTCGTCGACGCACCGGTCGTGGTGTTCGGTCACACCCACGATCCCCGCTGGCAGCGGCTGCGCGGGGGGGGCGTCTACCTCAACTGCGGCACCTGGCTGCCGGCCACCCGGCCCGGCCTGCGCCGCAGCTTCACCCACGCGTTCATCGCGCCGAGCGCGACCGGCGGCGCGCCGACGATCGAGCTCCGCCAGTGGCGCGAGGGCACGAGCCAGGTGTTCGACGCGGGTGCCAACATCGGCGCCGGCGTGCACACGCTGCAGGGCTTCACGCACCCCGGCCTCGACGGTTCGTAACGATCAGTTGGTCGCGGGGGCGGGACGATCGGAGGGAACGAGGCCGCAACCGGTCGCCTCGACGAACGTCGTCTCCGTCCACGCCTTCTGTGACGGCGGCGTCACCGGTGGTGCGCCCTTCGGCAACGCCGCGAACGAGTAGACGAGCCAGCCACCGGCGAACAGCACCGCGGCCCCCGACGCGGCGTACGCGAGCGTGGGCGACTTCGGCATCGTGTCCTGGATGGTGGAGCCGCGATTGAAGTCGTCGAGATCCTGGTGGTACTTCGAATACGCGGCGACCCCGAGCAGGAGGCCGACGCCGCCGATGAGAACGCTCGTCCAGACGTCCTTCTTGCGGCCCTCGAGGTGAGACTCGAAGTTGATCTGCTGGACGAAGTCGATCTCGGCTTGCTGCACGCAGTGGGTGCGCTTGACCGTCTCCTGGGTGCCCGCGACTCCCGCACCGGCGACGTTGGTGCTGCCGTACGACGACGTGCCCGCTGCCGCTCCGGCCGACAGGCTCCGCGAGGTCACCTCCTCGATCTGCGGCGACCCGACGAGCCGGCGGCCGACCTCGCGGCGATCTCCGAGGGTTTGCGAGGTCTCCCAGTGGGTGCAGCCCGCAAGGAGAGACGCCGAGGCAAGTAGAACGAGGCCGGTGCGACGCATCGCGGCCTTGTGCCCGCTGGCGGTCCGACCTGTCAATGGAAATCCCGCGACCAAACGTGTCGGACCCCCGTGGTAGCCCAACGGGGTGAGTCGGAGTCCGGCCGAGACGCCGCTGATGAAGCAGTTCCTCGAGATCAAGGAACAGCACCCGGACTCGATCCTGCTGTTCCGGTGCGGCGACTTCTACGAGATGTTCTTCGAGGACGCGGTGATCGCGTCGCGCGCGCTCGATCTGACGTTGACCTCGCGCGACAAGGGCAAGGAGGACGGCGTGCCGATGTGTGGCGTGCCGTACCACGCGATCCGCGGGTACATCGCGAAGCTCACCGAGGCCGGCCACAAGGTCGCGATCTGCGAGCAGACCGAAGATCCCAAGCTGGCCAAGGGGCTGGTCAAGCGCGCGGTGGTTCGCATCGTCACCCCGGGCATCGTGCTCGACGATGACGTGCTCGAGCCGAAGCGCCCGCGCTACGTCGTCGCGCTCGTGCCGGGCGCGGGCGCCGCGAAGGACGTCTGCGGCCTCGCCTACCTCGATGCGACCACCGGCGAGCTCGCGGCGACCGAGCTCGCGCTGCCGCACGTGATCGACGAGCTGTGCCGGGTGGCGCCGCGCGAGGTGATCGTCGCGCCCGAGCTGCTCGGCGAGAGCGCCAAGGCGCAGCAGCTCGCCACGCTGCGCGCGCGCCACCGCAGCGCGTGGAACCCGGCGCCGATTCCGAGCGAGGCCGAGGCGCGCGCCGAGCTCGGATCGATCGTCGTCGTCGAGCCCACCGTCGCGCTCGCGCACCGCGAGCTCGCGCTGCGCGCCGCCGGTGCGGTCGTCAAGTACGCGCGGTCCACCCAGCCCACCGGCGTGTTGCCGATCGTGCGGCTCGCGCTGTACCAGCCGGGCGAGAGCGTCGTGCTCGACGAGGCGGCGATCGCGAACCTCGAGCTGACCGAGACCTTGATCGGCAAGCACAAGGAGGGCTCGCTGCTCGACGTGATCGACGAGACCGCGACCGCGCCGGGCGGCCGCCTCGTTCGCCGCTGGCTATTGTACCCGCTCGTCGATGTCGCGCAGATCCGGCGCCGCCAGGACGCGGTCGCCTGGCTGGTCGAGCGGCCCGCGCTGCTCGAGACCATCCGGCGGCAGCTGTCGCGGCTCGGCGATCTCGAGCGGCTCGCCGGCAAGGCCACCCTCGGCGTGGCCACGCCGAAGGACCTCGGCCGCCTGCGCGACACGCTCGCCGCGCTGCCCGAGCTGGTCGCGCTCGTGCGCTCCGGGGTCGACCCGCTGGCGCCCCTCCCGGCGCTGCTCGATCTCGAGGCCTGCTCGGTCGCGGTGCTGCCGGCGCTGTGCGCGCGTCTGACCCGCGCGCTGGTCGACGATCCGCCCGCGATCCTCGATCAGAAGCACGGCGCCGCGATCCGCGCCGGCTACGACGCGGAGATCGACGAGTGCCGACGCCTCGCCGACGGCGGCAAGGACGACATCCTCGCGATCGAGGAGCGCGAGCAGAAGGCCAGCGGCATCCCGAACCTCAAGGTCCGCTACAACCGCGTGTTCGGCTACTACATCGAGATCACGAAGACCCACCTCGCGAAGGTGCCGGCGACGTACATCCGCAAGCAGACGGTCGCCACCGGCGAGCGGTACGTGACGCCGGAGCTCGCCGAGCTCGAGAAGGCGGTGCTCTCCGCGGAGGAGAGGCTCGCGTCGCGCGAGGCGCTGCTCGTCAAGGCCGAGGTCGCCGAGGTCGCGCGCATCTCGCGCGAGATCGCCGCCGCCGGTGGTGCGCTCGCGGTGGTCGACGTGTGCGGCTCGTTCGCAGATGTCGCTGCGTGCCGCGACTACTGCCGTCCCATCGTCGATGACGGCCTCGCGCTGCACATCGTCGATGGCCGCCACCCGGTCATCGAGGCCCTGTTGCCGACCGGCACGTTCGTGCCGAACGACTGTACGCTCGATCCCGCGGCCGAGCAGCTCGTGCTGATCACCGGCCCGAACATGGCCGGCAAG